>JBOHPM010000326.1:0-4212 GCA_050731715.1 Candidatus Rokuibacteriota bacterium | reverse complement strand
CTGCACGTCGACCGCCACGTTCATTCCTCCTCCGCCAAAGCGAAGCGCGGCGGCCGCTAGCGCCCCAGCGCCGCGGGGTTCGCGATGTTGATCGGCGTGCCGCCCGCGTAAGCGAGAATCTGATCGAAGATATTGCTGAGCATGTGCTCGAGCCCGTCTCGCTCCACGTAGCCGAGGTGCGGCGCGCAGACCACGTTGTCCATCGTCAGCAGCGGGTGCCGACCGCCCAGGACCGGCTCCTCCTCGTAGACGTCGACGGCCGCCATTCCCGGCCGGCCGGCCCGCAGCGCCGCCTCCAGCACCCCCGGCGCGATCAGGCCGGCCCGGCTGGTGTTGACGATGAGCGCCGTCGGCTTCATGCGCGCCAGATCGGCGGCCGTCACGATGCCCCGGGTGGCGTCGATCAGCCGCAGGTGCAGCGAGACCACGTCCGACTCCGCGAACAGGGCCTCCTTGCTGGCCGCCACGGTGAAGCCGTCGGCGCGAGCCGCGGTAGTCGAGGCCTCGCGCCCCCAGGTCAGCACGTTCATGCCGAAGGCCTTGCCGTACCCGGCGACCACAGCGCCGATCTTGCCGTAGCTGTAAATGCCCAGCGTCTTGCCGCGCAGGCCGATCCCGATGGGGTAGGCCTGCCACTTCCCCGCCCGGAGCGCCGCCATTTCCTGGGGGATGCGCCGGAAGGCCGCAATGATGAGCCCCCAGGTCAGCTCGGCAGTCGCGTAGGAGGGCCGGCCGGGACCGGTCAGCGCCGATACGATCACGCCGCGCCGCGTGCAGGCCTCCACGTCGATGTGCGGATAGACGCCGGCCTGGCTGATCAGCCGGAGCTTGTCCAGGCGCTCGAGCAGCGGCGCCCGGATCGGCGTGCGCTCACGAATCAGCACCAGGGCCTCGGTGTCCTTGAGCCGCCCGGCCAGCGTGTCGACGTCCTTGGTGTGGTCGTTCCAGATGGTCACGGAGTGGTCGGCGACCTTCTTGTAGCAGGCCAGCGTCCGGATCGTGTCCTGGTAGTCGTCGAGGATCGTGATGTTCATGTCAGCTCGGCCTCCAGCTCGTCGATGCTCGCCGCCACGATGTCCACCAGCCGATCGACTTCGTCCCGGGTGATGCAGAGCGGCGGGGCCAGGCGCACGACCCGGCCCCGGGCATACACGATCGCGCCGCGGTCCCAGGCCTTCCGGTCGAGCTTGCCCACCTGCTCGGGGTCGAGCGGCCGGCCCGAGCCGTCGGGCTCGACGAACTCGGCGCACACCATGAGCCCCCGCCCGCGCACCTCCCCCACGATGCGCCGCTTGCTCACCGCGTGCTGCAGTCCATCGAGCAGGCGCGTGCCCATCGCCGCGGCGTTGGCGACGAGGTTGTCCTGCTCCATGAGCCGGATGTTGGCCAGGGCGGCCGCGCAGGCCACGGGATGCGCGGAGTAGGTGCCGGGGTGCACGTTCTCCTGCTTGGCGTCCTCGGGGAAGGCGTCGGCGAGGCGGCGGCGGGCGATGGCGGCCGACAGCGGGATGTAGCCCGAGGTGATTCCCTTGGCGACGGTCATGAGGTCGGGAACGATGCCGTCGTGCTCGCAGCCGAACCACCGGCCCGTCCGGCCGAAGCCGGTGATGACCTCGTCGGCGATCATGAGGACGTCCAGCTCGTCGCAGAGGGCGCGCACCGCGCGTAGCCAGCCGACGGGCGGCATGACGAAGCCGCCCGAGGAGATCACCGGCTCCATGATGACCGCCGACACGGTGTCCGGCTCTTCGGCCACGATGGCCGCGCGTAGCTCGCCGACACGACGCTCGATGAGGGCCGCGTCGGTCCCCTCGCCCCGATCGCGGAATGGATAGGGCGGCGCGACCTTGGCGAAGCCCGGCACGTGCAGCGGCGTGTAGGCCGCCGTGAGCGGGGGCAGCCCGCACACGGCGAACGTCCCCATCGTCCCCCCGTGGTAGCCGCCCTGCAGCGCGAGCACCTTGTGCTTGCCGGGTTTGCCGGTGGCCAGCCAGTAGTGGCGGGCCATCTGCATGGCGCGCTCGTTGGCTTCGGCGCCGCTGACGGCGAAGAACGAATAGGTCAGGTCACCCGGCGTGAGCCGGGCCAGCGTGGCCGCCAGCTCGGCGGCCGGCCGGTTGGAGAACTGCCGCGTGGTGGGATAGTAGGCCAGCCGTGTCGTCTGCTCGGCGATGGCCTCGGCGATTTCCCGCCGCCCATGGCCCACGTTCACGACGGCGAGACCGGCAAATCCGTCGAGCAGCTTCTTGCCGCGCTCGGTCCACACCCACACGCCCTCGGCGTGGTCGATGACCAGGTCGGTGTCGGCGAGCCAGGGGTGGTCCTGGGTCTTGTGGGTCCAGAGGTGACGGATGGCGTCGGGATCGGTCGTCATGGCCGCAATGCTATCATCCGCGCGTGTTCATCGTGGGGATCGATGTCGGCGGCACGTTCACCGATCTCAGCGCCGTCGACGCCGACACCGGACGGGTCGTCATCACCAAGGTTCCCTCCCGGCCCCGCGACGAGGCGGCCGCCGTCCTCGCCGGCCTCACCGCGCTCGGCATCGCCGGCCGCGACGTGCGCCGGCTCGTGCACGGCACGACCGTCGGCACCAACGCTATCCTCGAGCGGCGCGGCGCGCGCGTGGCCCTGCTCACCACGGCCGGCTTCCGCGACTTGATCGAGATCGGCCGCACCAAGCGCAACATCCCCGCCCTCTTCGTGCCCACGTTCGTGCGGCCCCGGCCGGTCGTCGAGCGTCAGCACCGCTTCGAGGTCACCGAGCGGCTGGCCGCCGACGGCTCCGTCCTGGTGCCCCTGGACCCGGCCAGCGTGGCGCGGGCGCTGGACGGAGCGCTGGCCGCCGAGGCCCAGGCGCTCGCCGTCTGCCTCCTGCACGCCTACCTGAACCCTGCCCACGAGCAGCTGGTCGCCGACGCCGTCAAGGCCCGCTGCCCGGATCTGCCCGTGTCGTGCTCGGCCGACGTGGTGGGTGAGTACCGCGAGTTCGAGCGCTTCTCGACCACCGTGCTCAACGCCTACCTGCAGCCCCTTCTGGACGACTACCTCACCGGCCTCGAGGAGCGCCTGGCGGCGGCCGGCTACACGCACGGCGTCCTCACCGTGGCCTCCAGCGGCGGGATGATGACGACCACGACCGCGCGGCGCCTGCCCATCAAGACCATCCTGTCGGGTCCGGCCGGCGGGGTGAGCCGCGCGTGCTTCGTGGGCGGGGCGACGGGCGTGCGCGACTTCATCACCTACGACATGGGCGGCACCTCGACCGACGTGTGCCTCGTCCAGGACGGCCGGCCGCTGACGACCTCCGACGCCATGCTCGCCGCCTTCCCCGTCAAGGTCCCGCAGCTCGAGATCCACAGCGTGGGCGCCGGCGGTGGCTCGATCGCGTGGGTCGACGTGGACGGCAGCCTGCACGTGGGGCCGCGCAGCGCGGGCGCGGCGCCGGGACCGGCGGCCTACGGCCTGGGCGGTGACGCCGCCACCGTCACCGACGCCAACGTCGTGCTGGGCCGCCTCGGCACGACTCGACGGCTCGGCGGGGCCATCACCCTGGATCCCGCCCGGGCTCGCCAGGCCGTTGCCGACCTGGCGGCGCGCCAGGGCGCCGGCCTCAGCGCCGAGGCGCTGGCCGAGGGCATCATCCGGATCGCCGTGGCCCGGATGACGTCGGCCATCCGCGAGATCTCGATCCAGCGCGGTCACGACCCCCGCGACTTCACCTTGATCGCCTACGGCGGCGCCGGCCCCATGCACGCGGCGGCCCTGGCCGAGGAGATCGGCATCCCCCGGGTGCTCGTCCCGCTCCATCCCGGCACCTTCTCGGCGCTCGGCCTGCTCGCCTCGGACGTCAAGCACGACGACGTCCGTACGCGCGTGGGCCTGCTCGGCGAGCGGCTCGCCGTGGCCCAGGACCTGTTCATTGAGATGGAGAACGCTGCCCGCCGCCAGCTGGAGCGCGAGGGGTTCCCCGCCGAGCGGCAGCGGCTGCTCCGCTCGCTCGACCTGCGCTACCGGGGCCAGGCCTTCGAGCTGAACGTCGCCCTGGACGGCGCGGGGCCCGCCCTGGCGGCGCCCGGGGAGATCGAAGCCGAGTTTCACCGCCAGCACCTGGCGGCTTACGGTCACGCGAATCCCGACGCGGCGATCGAGCTGGTCAACGCCCGGGTGAGCGCCTACGGCCTGGTCGCCAAACCCGCCCCCGAGCGCTAC
>JBOHPM010000325.1:0-4231 GCA_050731715.1 Candidatus Rokuibacteriota bacterium | reverse complement strand
CGCCGTACTCTGAGGAAGGCGCCAAACTCCTGTTGGCTCGTCCCGCCCATCGGCTCCTCCGGCCTGGCCCGAGGTCTATGTGAGGTCTATGTGTTGACGGAGACCATATATGTTTTGGAAAACATAGTCAACCGCACACGAAGGGCCGGACCTGTGGGCAGGAAGGGGTCTTAGCGGGTGCGGCGGGCTGGGCGGGCCCGGCGCCGCTTGAAGGCCTGCGCGAACTGCCGGCTGGCCACATTCTCGAGGCCACGCCGGAACGCCCAGTACTCTTTCAAGAATCGGCGCCCTTCGGGGGTGAGCCGCGTGCCGCCTCGGGTCCCGCCCCCCGGCGTACGCTGCAGTAGCCGCAACCCTGAGGCGGTCTCCAGCTCCCGGATGTAGCCCCACGCCGTGCGATACGACATCCCGAACCGGGCGACCGCCTTGTTGATCGAGCCGAGCTGATCGATCAGCTCGAGCAGCCGGGCCCGGCCATCGCCGAACTTCGTCTGGCCCCCGAAGGCCACCCAGACCCTGAGCTTGGGCTCCATGGTCGGATGATACGACGTCCGTGGAACCAGGACAGGGGGTTGATTGCGCTTTCAAAAGCAGATATGTAAGAGGCCACAGAGTGTGGGGTGCGGACCGGAGGAGCTCCAACGTGCGCTGGCCAAGGGGTGCGAAATGCGTCGTCTGAGCGTGATCGTCGTGCTGCTCGCGGTGGTGCTGGGCCTCGGGGCCGGAGCGGGGGCCCAGTCGAACATCGTCATCCTCTCCACCACCACCAGCACCCAGGATTCGGGGTTGCTCGACGTGCTGGTGCCGCTGTTCGAGAAGCAGACCGGCCTGAGCGTCAAGACCATCTCGGTCGGCACCGGACAGGCCCTGGCCCTGGCCGCGCGCGGGGAAGCTGACGTGTCGCTGGTGCACGCGCCGAGCCTGGAAAAGAAGTACGTGGCCGATGGCAAGATGCACAACCGCCGACTGGTCATGTACAACGACTTCGTCGTCATCGGACCGGAGGCTGATCCCGCCAAGCTCAAGGGCGAGAAGAGCGCGGTGACCGCGCTCAAGAAGATCGCCGCCGCCGGCGCGCGCTTCGTGTCGCGGGGCGACAAGTCCGGCACCCACACGCTCGAGCTCAACCTCTGGAAGCAGGCGGGGGTGACGCCGGGCGCGCCCTGGTACATCGAGTCGGGCCAGGGCATGGGCGCGACGCTGGGCATCGCCGACGACCGCCAGGCCTACACGCTCACGGACCGGGCGACGCTGCTGGCCTTCAGCAAGCGGGTGAAGCTCGCGACCATGGTCGAGGGCGATCGACCGCTCCTCAACATCTATTCCGTCATGGAGATCAACCCGGCCAACGGCCCGCGCGTCAACGCCAAGGGGGGCAAGGCCTTCGCTGATTTCATGCTGGCGCCCGAGACTCAGGCCGTCATCAAGACCTTCGGCGTCGACAAGTACGGCCAGCCGCTCTTCATCCCCATCGCCGGCAAGAAGGACGAGGATTTCTAGGCGGTGGACCTTCTCCTCCAGGGGTTGGGGCGGGCCATCGGCCTGCTGCTGGGCGCCGATCCCGAGATCTGGGCGATCCTGTGGCTGTCGCTCCAGGTCTCGTCCACCGCCACCGGCCTGGCCCTCGTCCTCGGCATCCCCGCCGGCGTGGTGCTGGCCCTGACCCGCTTTCCGGGGCGCACGCTGCTGGTCAGCACGGTCAATGCCGGGATGGGGCTTCCCCCGGTGGTGGTGGGGCTCTTCGTCACGATCCTGCTCTGGCGCAGCGGGCCGTTGGGCGCCTGGGAGATCCTCTACACACCGGCCGCCATCGTCATCGCCCAGGCCGTCATCGCGTCGCCCATCGTCACCGGGATCACGCTCGCGGCGGTGCAGAACGTCCCGGAGATGTTCCGCCTGCAGCTCCTGGGCCTGGGGGCGTCGCGGCGCCAGATGATCTGGGTGGTGCTGCGGGAGGCGCGCCTGCCCATGCTGGCCGCGGTCATGGCCGGCTTCGGCGGGATCATCTCGGAGATCGGGGCCTCCATGATGGTCGGCGGCAACATCAAGGGCCAGACCCGCACGTTGACCACGGCGATGGTGCTGGAGACCGGCAAGGGCAACTTCGACATCGCCATCGCGCTGGCCGTCCTGCTCCTGACCATGGTCTTCCTCGTGAGCTGGGCTCTGACGTCGATCCAGCAGCGCCGCGCGTTTTGACCTCCCGTCGACGAGACTTCGTGAACGCGCCGTGATATATAAACGTCTCCGTCATCCCGGGCCCAGCCACCGACGCCGCCGGTATCCGTGGCGAGCCGGGCGCGGGCCGTGGCGCAGCAAGCACCCTCAAGGCGAGGATCGAGGCATGAAACGGTTCGAGGTTGTCCAGGCTGGCAACGTAGAAGATTGTCTGCGCGCGCTGGCCGCGCACGGACCCGAGGCAAAGCTGCTGGCGGGCGGGACGGACCTGCTGCCTCAGCTCAAGAATGGACTGCTCTCCCCGCGCTACGTGGTCGACCTGTCGAGGGTCGCCCGGCTGCGGACCATCGACCTCGATGGTGGTCGGGGGCTCCGGGTGGGCGCCGCGGTGACGGCACGAGAGCTCGAGCTGGATCAGGGTGTGCGGACGCGCTATGCGGCGCTGGCCGAGAGCGGGGCCCTCGTCGGCTCGGTCCAGGTTCGGAACCTTGCCACGGTGGGCGGGAACCTCTGTAATGCCGCCCCCTCGGCCGACATGGCTCCGCCGTTGCTGGCCCTGGAGGCCGAGGCGGTCATCGCTGGGCCCCGCGGCGAGCGCCGGGTGCCCCTGAGCGCATTCTTCACCGACGTGAGGCGCACGGTGCTGGCCCCCGACGAGCTGCTGCTCGAGCTCGTGATGCCGGCGCCCCCGCTACGGAGCGGGGGGAACTACCTGCGCCACACGCCACGGCGGGAGCTCGACATCGCCGTCGTCGGCGTGGCCTCACAGCTCACCCTGTCGGATGGCGTCTGCGCGCGGGCCCGGATCGCGCTGGCGGCGGTGGCGCCGATCCCGCTCCGGGCGACGGCCGCCGAGCAGGCTTTGGAAGGGCGCCCGGTGACCACCGAGCTCATCGAGCAGGCGGCCGGGCTGGCGGTCGACGCGGCCCGACCGATCAGCGATCAACGGGGGTCGGCGGAGTTCCGCCGCCACCTCGTCCGGGTCCTGACGCGGCGGACACTGACCACCGCGCTCGCCCGAGCGCGGAGCTGAGCCGAGAGGAGCCACGAGTGGCCAAGCAAGCCCTGAGCTTCACGGTGAACGACGAGGCGGTGGAGGTGCTGGTCCAGCCCTGGGACACGCTGCTGGACGCCCTGCGGGAGCGGCTGGGCCTGACCGGACCCAAGGAAGGTTGCGGGACCGGCGACTGTGGCGCGTGCACGGCTCACGTCGACGGCAAGCCGGTAGCGAGTTGCCTGATGCTGGCGATCCAGGCCCGCGGCCGCGCGGTGCGGACGATCGAGGGGTTGGGCCGGCCGGGGACGCTCCACCCGCTGCAGGAGGCCTTCGTGCGCCACGGCGTGCCCCAGTGCGGGTTCTGTATTCCGGGAGTCCTGATGGCGGCGGCGGCGCTGCTCGCCGAGAATCCGCGCCCGACTCCCGAGGAGATCCGCTACGGCATCGCCGGCAATCTCTGCCGGTGCACGGGCTACACGACGATGATCACTGCCATCAGCGAAGCCGCCACCGCGGCCTCGAGGTAACCGACATGACGCAGAAGACGACGCGCGATGTCCGAGGCGTGGGCCTGGCCATCCCCCGGCCCGACGGGCCGGAAAAGGTCACGGGCCGGGTCCAGTACGTGGCCGATCTGCAGCCCCGCGGCCTGCTCCACGCCAAGCTGTTGCGCAGCCCGCACGCCCACGCCCGTATCGTGCGGATCGACACCAGCCAGGCTCGGGCCCTGCCGGGCGTGCGCGCGGTCCTGACCGCGGCCGACATCCCCGAGCTCAAGAAGAAGGCGCCGACGCGCTCCCACGCCGTGCTCGCGATCGATCGCGTCGTGTTCGTCGGCCAGCCCGTTGCAGCAGTGGCGGCCGACGAGCTGGCCATCGCCGAGGAGGCGATCGATCTCATCACCGTCGAATACCAGGTGCTCCCAGCCTCGGTGGACCCGCTGAAAGCCATGCAGGTCGGCGCGCCTGGTGTCGCCGACGCCGGCACCGAGGCCGACACCAGCGAGGCCATGGCCCACGGGGCTGTCGCGGTGGCCAAGGCCGACGCGCCGCCGCC
>JBOHPM010000324.1:0-4243 GCA_050731715.1 Candidatus Rokuibacteriota bacterium | reverse complement strand
GCCGAGGACGGCATCGATCTGGCCATCACCCTGCTCGACGGCAAGTGCTTCGAGAAGGTCCTGACCTTCGCCCGCAAGGAGCAGCCCTGGCTGCTCATCCTCGGACGGATCGGGGTGCACTCCGAGGAGCGCGAGGTCGACCTCGGCTCCAACACCGAGAACCTGCTGCGCCTGGCCCCCTGCAACGTGCTCCTCACCGGCGGGCGCTTCTACCCGCCGCTCGACGTCAAGGCCGAGGAGATCATCGCCTGGACCGAGGAGGCGGAAGCCCGCATGGAGCGGGTGCCGCCCCAGGTCAAGGGCGTGGCCCGTACGGCCCTGCTCCGCTACGCCATCGAGCAGGGCCACACCGTGATCACCAACAAGGTGATCGACGAGGCCATGGCCATCTTCATGCCCACGCGCATGGCCGAGAAGATGCAGATCCTGGCCGAGGACGTCGCGGTGGCCCGGCTGCGCGCCGAGCAGGCGGCGGTGACGGCCATCTGCTCCGTCTGCGGCTACACCGTCAAGGGCCCCAACCCGGTCGTGACCTGTCCGGTGTGCCGGGCCACGGCCGACCGGTTCCAGATCGTCTCCCGCGACGTGGTGGAGGCCATTGCTACCCAGGAGGGTGGCATCGAGGAGGAGGAGTCGCTGCCGGGCGTGGCGGTGAAGTGGTCGGCGGACGCCCGCGATGCCCTCCGCGAGGTCACCGACGCCTATCTGCGCCGGCGGGCCAAGGCCCGAGTCGAGAAGTACGCGCGGTCCAAGAAGATTCCCGTGATCACCTGCGCGCTGGCCCTGCCCATCATCGAGGACACGGTGGGCCGCGACAAGCTGGGGGCCGGCTGGGACACGCTGCTGGCCAGGACCAAGTTCGAGCCGGCCGAGACGCCGGCGCCGGATCAGCCCGGGGCCTTTGCCTGGACCGAGGACGCCACCGCGCGGCTGAACCGGGTCCCGGCCGGATTCATGCGGGACATGACCCGCGAGGAGATCGAGAAGGTTGCCACCGCCAAGAGTGTCGGCACCATCGATCTCGCGGTGTGCGAGGAGGGGATCGGCCAGGCGCGGCAGCTGATGAACGAGGTGATCGCCGGGTACGTCTCCAACAAGACACCCCGCTGACCGTGGCGGGCCTGCTGCGCCGGCGATCATGACCACCGTGGAGGCCTACACCGCCTACAGCGTCTCGTGGAACCTCACCCAGCGGTGTAACCTGGAATGTGCCCACTGCTACATGTCGGCCTTCGCCGGCGCCGATACCGCGGGCGAGCTCACCACGGCCGAGTGCCGCCGCGTGATCGACGAGATCGCCCAGGTCAACCCCAACGTCTTCCTCATCCTCACCGGCGGCGAGCCGCTCCTGCGCCGTGACCTCTGGGAGATCACCGCCTACGCCGCCGAGAAGCGGTTCACCACGGTGCTCGGCACCAACGGGGTGCTCCTGCGGGAGCGGGAGGCCGCGCTGATGCGCAAGCACGGTGTGCTGGGAGCCTCGATCAGCCTCGACTCTACCGACGCGGCCCGGCACGACGCCTTTCGCCATCTCCCCGGCGCCTGGCAGGGCGCCGTGCGGGCCACGCGTACGCTGCGGGAGGCCGGGCTCGACTTCTCCCTGCACATGTCGGTGACGGACTGGAACGTGGGCGAGGTGCCGGCCATGATCGACCTGGCCCGCGAGCTCGGGGCCACCGTATTGAACTTCTTCTTCCTCGTCCGCACGGGGCGGGGCCGAGATCTGAGCGACATCGACGCCGGCGAATACGAGCGGATCCTCACCCATCTGGCCAACGTCCAGGGGGTCGGGGGCGGAGGGCGCTTCGAGGACCCCTGGTCCATCCCGGTGGGCCGCGCCGACGGCCTGTTGATCCGGGCCAAGTGCGCGCCCCACTTCCGGCGCATCCTCTGGCAGCTCAACCCCGCGTCGCCCTTGCTGCAGAACTACGCGCATGGCTCCTGCCCGGCCGGCAAGTACTACTGTCGGATCACCCCGGACGGCGACGTCACCCCGTGCCCCTACATGCCGGTGGCGGCGGGCAATCTGCGGCGCAGCTCTTTCGCCGAGCTGTGGCGGGACGCCCCGGTGTTCACCGACCTCAGGGAGCCGACCCTCGGCGGCCGCTGCGGGGCCTGCGAGTTCACCAGGGTCTGCGGGGGTTGCCGCTGTCGCGCCTACGCGACCTACGGCGACTATCTCGCCGAGGATCCCGCCTGCGCCTACCAGCCCGGGGCCCATGGCGGCCGGGTGATCGAGCTCCCCGCCACGTTGACGTTCGGGTTGCCGGAGGCCTACGAGCTCGTGTGGGACGAGGCGGCGCGCGCCCGGATGCAGGCTATCCCCGGGTTCGCGCGCGGCATGGTAGTGAAGGCCGTGGAGGCCTTCGCGCGTCGCCGCGGCGAGCGCATCGTCACGCCCGGCCTGCTGGCCGACGCGCGCTCGATGTGGGGCAGCCGCTTCCGGCCCCAGGGTTGACCATGGCCCGCGACAGCTTTCACACCGCTGCCCGGGCCTACTTCCTGTACGGCGTCGTCTACTTCATCGGGGGGCTGTACCTGGTCAGCCACGGTGTGGGTGCGCGGGGCTCCCGGCTGACCGCCGGCGTGGAGTGGGCGGCCATCGGGCTCATCCTGTTATTCGGCATTCCGTACCTGTTGAGCCGCCGTCGGACGTGGTTTGAGCGCTGGGTCCTGAGCCGGCGCGACTTTGCCCGCCTCCTGGCCCTGCTCATGGCCGTCCGGGCCTGGGCGGTCCTGCAAATCGCGCTCCGCCCGGAGGCGGCGACGGTGGCTGCGCCCTGGGGCGGGGAGCTCTCCTTCCGGGTGGGCGCGGCGGTGTTCTTCGTGATCACGGTCGTCGCCCTGGTCTGCGTGGCGCGGGCGGCGTGGCAGCGGGAGATCGCGTGAAGAAGTATGCAGTGCGGTGAAAAAGTATAGAGACATCGTCGGCGACGGCGGCTCCGACGTCGCCGGCCAGGTGCGCGAGCAGCACGAGCGGATGCGTCGCCGCCTCGCGGCCGTCCGTCACATCGTCGCCGTGGTGTCCGGCAAGGGCGGCGTGGGCAAGTCGACGCTGACGGGTGGTCTGGCCTCCGCCCTGGTGCTGACCGGCTGGCGCGTGGGCGTGCTGGACGCCGACCTGAACGGTCCCACGATGGCCAAGATCCTCGGGGTGCGCGGCCAGCGTCTGAGCGTCGCCGGGGATGCCATCGAGCCTCCTCGCTCCGCGCTCGGGATCAAGGTGATGTCGATGGATCTCCTGCTGGCCTCGGATGCCACCCCCCTGGCCTGGCGGGCGCCGACGCAGGACGAGGCTCACACGTGGCGGGGCAGTATGGAGGCCCAGGCGCTGCGGGAGTTCCTGGCCGACACCGATTGGGGATCGCTCGACGCGCTCATCGTCGACCTGCCGCCGGGCACAGATCGCCTGGCCACGGTCACGTCGCTGGTGCCCTCGGCCACGATGGTGGTGGTGACGATCCCCACCGATCTCTCTCAGCTGGTGGTGCGAAAGTCGATCACGGTGGCGCGGAGCGCGGGGGCTCCGGTGCTGGGGCTGGTCGAGAACATGGCCGGGCTCTTCTCCGGGCCCGCGGCGTCGACGCTGGCGGATGAGGCTGGGATCCCCTTCCTCGGCAGCGTCCCCTTCGACCGCGCCCTGGCCCTGGCCGCGGACCACGGTGAGCTGCTGGTTCCCACCGCCGCCGGCGGGGAGGCCGCCGGGGCCATTGCTACGATCGCCGCGCGGGTACGCGCGGCCCTGTCGCTACAGACCTGACGGACAGCTGACGCCCTTCTCGAGCTGATAGTTGGCGACTTTGTACGTCGCCACGAAGTCGTCCTCCCACGCCTTCACCTGCATCTGGCCTCGCGCGGTCTCACCGTCCCACCCCAGGACTCGGGCTTCGGCCAGCCGGCCGACCGTGGCGCGTCCGGCCAGATATTCCGCGGCCATCGGCTTCTTGATGAAGACCGCGATCGTTTCGGTGATTGGCCGCTCGGCGGTGGCCTGCGGCACCGGCTTCGCCCAGTCCAGGATCACGGTGAAGCCGTCGAGGTCGGGATCGTCGAGCAGTGTCCGCTCGGCCCCCATCCGCTTGAGCAGGGGCCCGACATAGCGGGAGAACATCGCCGCCGCCCGCTCGTCGACGCCGAGTCGGGCGAACTGCGGGGACGCATCCTGCTCGATGTAGACCCGCATCGACAGGTATCGCTCGTCCTGTGCCGCATCCTTCGGCCGGAAGAAGCCGACCGAGTGCTT
>JBOHPM010000323.1:0-4246 GCA_050731715.1 Candidatus Rokuibacteriota bacterium | reverse complement strand
GGTCCGGCAGGAGCTCCCACGTCCAGCCGGGCTCATTACCCGAGGCCCGGAACTCCACGCCGCGAGCCCGCGCGTCCTCCCGGATCGAGGCCGGCCGGTTCTCGCCGCAGCGGTAGACGCGGCCGTCCAGGTCCAGGATGGCCTCGCGCCCTTTGTTCCACACGGAGACGCCGGCGTCGGCATGCCGGACGCCGGACCCCGTCGGGATGCGGGGGAGCCGGTGGTGGCGGTTGGGCAGAACGAGGTCGATCGCGTCGCTGGCCCCGGCGCCGTCGGCGGGCTGGGCCATGACGAAGCTCGGCCCGCCGACGCAGTCGAACACGTGGGCCCGGAGTGGCGCGGGAGCCTGCGCTCCCGGGCCGAGGGGGGCCAGCCGCAAGCGGACGCTTCCCCCATCGTCGAGGAGCAGGAGCTTGCCGGCCTCGCGCCGAAAGCCGGTGACGGCCCCGAGCGCGGACAGGAACCGGCTCTCCTGCTCCATGACGGGCGGCGGGCAGGCCATGCGCGTCGAGCCCGCCGGCTTGAGTCGGACCCGGCCTTCACCCAGCTCGAACGTTCCGAAGTAGCGGTTGCAGGCGGCCTGGCCCACGATGCGCTGGGCGCTGTCGAAGGTGAGGCTGGACTCCACGCGCTCGAGGACCGCGCGTCCGTCGATCTCCTCGGCGCGCCACGCGGTGCCGATCAGGGAAGCGCCAGGCGACGGGTCCGCCGTGCGGCATCCCCCGGCGAGGATGGCCATGGCGGCCGCGCTCACGAGCCAGCTGACCATGCGGGGCATGCCCTGCCTCAATCGGGTAACGCGTGTCCTTGGGCGTCCGTGGGTTGGGCCGCGGGGGCGGCGTGCCATTTGGCCTTGGGGACCACCACCGCGCGCTCCGGCTGCGACTCGAACGCCGGCGACATGATCTGCACGCCGAACTCGTTGAAGGCGTCCTGGATCTGCGCGTGCAGGTCGGAGAGCGCTTGGAACCGCTCCAGGGGGGTCTCGATGTGGGCGCGCAGCTCGTATTGCACGGCGAAGTCCGTCAGGGCCCGCTGGAGCACGTATGGGCGAGGCTCCTTGCGCACGCCGGGGGTGCGCTCGGCCGCGAGCAGGAGCAGGGAGTGGACCTGACGCCAGGGCTGATCGTACCCGATCGTCACCGTGGCCGAGATCATGGCGCCGTCCGCTCCAACCACGCGGGAGTAGTTCGTCACCGTCGTCCCCGACAGCACCCGCGTTGGGGATCGTGATCTCCTCCCGCCGGGGGGTCACCAGCTTCGTCGACAGCATGCCGACCTCCTTCACCAGCCCCACGATGTCGCCGGCCCGGATCAGCTCGCCGGGCCGCAGCGCGCGCGAGTACACCACCACGAGCCCGCTCATGAGGTGGTTCATGAGGCCGGCGGAGCCGAGCGACACGACCAGACCGGTGAAGATCCCGATGGCCTTGAAGGCGTCGGAGTCCGACCCCGGGATGTACTCGTAGGCGATGGTGAGCGCGAAGATCCAGATCAAGATGATGACGATCCGGTGAGTGGCCCCGGCGGTGTCCCGCGTCAGCCCGCGGGCCCTGACCGTGCCGGTCTCGACGCCCTGGAAAAAGACGTCGACGATGCGGAGGACCAACCGTGTGGCCAGGAAGATGACGACCACGGCAAACAGGCCGGGGATCGCTTGCAGCACTCCCGTTCCGAGCTTTCCGAGCAGGCCGACCAGGTAGTTGCCGAGATGCCTCGCCCAGGGCCGGGTATAAGGAGACTGGTTCAGGACGAAGGTCAGCCACAGATAGCCGGCGACCAGACCCAGCCCCGCGGCGGTGATACGTACCATCCCGCGTCGAACGCTGTCGACGATTGGCCAGAGATCCCTGCCGAGCACCGGGATGGCGTGCGCCCGGGTGACCCTGGCGAGCCGCTCCAACGCAGACTCCGCCAGGCGGCGCGTCGCCCAGACGACCAGCGCCAGCAGGGCCGTCGCGCCGAGCGCCAGGGCCCCACCGCGGACGAGGGTTGGCAGGTGGCGCTGCTCAGCCCGGGCCTGGAGCACGGACCGGACCTGCTCGGCGGCCTGCTCGGCGACGCTCGCCGCTGTCTCGTTGGTCGTCGGGTCGACGTCTCCGTCGACGACGGAGAACAGAATATTGGTGCGGGCGAAGACGAACATGCCGCGCCAGGCGCCGACGGTGGCCGGCTCGGTTCGGATCTCGTCCGGGCGAACGTCGTCGGGCAGGGTCTCGATGCGGCTGGCGGCGATGGCGACGCGGTCGGCGGGGCGGACTTGCCCGACCGCCGCGCGGAACACTACGATGGGGCGGTTCCACACCGTGAGCGTCGCGCTGGTCGCGGCGCCGCGGTCCGCCGCCGCGTCCTTCTCCGGGCGCGACGCCTGGGCATGGAGCGGTGCTGTGGTCGCGAGGAGCATCAACGCGGCCAGGGCCAGGGCCTTCAGGGCGTTCCGCGGCGCTGCCATGCGCTGGGGAGTCTACGGGGGACTGGCGGGCAACGTTATGGGCCAAAGGTCCCATTGATCCTGGACGGAAGGAGACGCTCCCATGAGTGCCATCGTGATGCCTGAACGTGTCTGGGCCGTCGCCGGCATGGCCCTGGTGGTCGTCTTGCTGGCCGGCTGCGCGGGAATGACGGGGCCTCCGACCGAGACCGTGGTTCCCCTCACAAGCTTCGACGCCGTCAAGGGCAAGTGGGCGGGAATACTCGCGCGATCGCCGGCGAGCCGGCGGGAGGACCTGGTCGAGCTCACCGTCGAGGGGGACGGCACCTATCGGTTCACGAGTGCCCGCACGATCGGTGTCTTGCAGGGCGGCGGCAAGCTGGCGCTCAAAGACGGCGCGCTGTCCTCGGCCTCCGAGCATGGCTCGGCCAACTATCGGCTGGTCGATCGGGGCGGCACGCGGGTGCTGAAGGTGGAGGCCGTCGATCGCGATGGGCTCCGCTACTCGGCCGAGCTGACCCGGTAGGCCGAGGGTACCTGCGCTGATCGGCGTCGCTCGCTGGATGCGCCGTCATCGGCGCTGGCTCATCGCCGTCCTGATCGCGGCGACTGTGGCACTGGGCTTCCTCATGACCGGGCCCTCGCCGCCCCGACGGATCACGCTGGCCACCGGGCAGCCCGGCGGGATGTACGACACGTTCGGGGGGCAGTACGCGGCGCGGCTGGCCCGCATCGGCCTCAACACATTGACCGTGTCGACCAGCGGCTCCGTGGACAACCTGGAGCGCGTGCTCCGGGGCGCTGCCGACGTGGGATTCGTGCAGGGCGGTACGGCCTCGCTCGTGCCCGATCCGGCCTCCCGGCTCCGCGGCATCGCCGCCGTCTATCTCGAGCCGCTCTGGGTCTTCCACCGCAGTGGGTCCGGCCTGCGCTCGATCTCGGAGCTCGCGGGCCATCGCGTGTCGATCGGTCCGCCCGGCAGTGGTACGGAGGCCGTGGGCACCGCCCTCCTGCGCGAGCACGGCATCGATCCCGCGGCCGCCAACATCGTACGGCTGGACAACCCGGCGGCCCGGCAGCAGCTCGAGCAAGGCGCCCTGCAGGCGGCGTTCTTCGTCACGGGCCTCGGCAATCCCCTGGTGATCGACCTCCTGGCCCGGCCGGACATCCGGCTCCTCGGCTTCCACCGGGACGCGGCGTACGCGCGAAAGTTTCCCGCCCTCACGCCGGTGCGGCTGCCCGAAGGACTCCTCGACCTCCACCGCAATCTGCCACGGGAGGACAAGACGCTGCTGGCCCCGGCGGCGCTGCTGGTCTGCCGGGCCGACCTCCACCCGCGCGTCGTCGAGCAGATCTTGAAAGTGGCCCAGGCCATCCACGCGTCGGGCAGCCTGATCGATCCGCCGCTCCGCTTTCCGACGCGCGACGGCGTCGACCTGCCGCTGCACGAGGCGGCGGAGCTCTACCTCGCCCACGGCGAGTCCTTTCTCTCCCGAACGCTCCCGTATCCACTGCTCCGGTGGATCCCGGTCCTCCGCGTCCTGGCGGTGTCACTGATCCTGTGGGTGCCCCTGATCCGCTTCCTGCCCGAGGTGGCGAGCTGGAGGGTGAACCGCCGCTTCGGCCGCCTCTATGTAGCCCTGCGCCGGGCCGAGCAGAGGCTCGACAGCGCCCGGGATCCCGGCGAGCTTCGCACCGGCCTGGCCGCGCTCGATGACGTCTCGCGTGAAGCGCAGTCGCTGTGCGACAGGCTTCCGGCCCACTGCCAGCACGCCGTCTACGACTGGCGCGTGCACGTGGCGTTCGTGCGCGGGC
>JBOHPM010000322.1:0-4248 GCA_050731715.1 Candidatus Rokuibacteriota bacterium | reverse complement strand
CACGATCGTGCCCGTCAAACGGTCTCCGTTCAGGAGCAGGATCTCATCCGCGGCCGAGCTTCCCGCGAGGGCCAGACCAAGCGCGACACTACCCAGCAGCGGGCGCCACAGTCGGGCGACCAGGCCGCTCACCTGGCAGTGTTTTTCTTGTACTCTTCCTGCGGCACTTCCGCGATCTCCGACGACGGCAGCGTGACCTCGGCCCCGGACTTGGTGTCCCGGAAGACCACGGTGCCGTTGCGCCGCTTGATCTCCTCGGTGTAGTAGGTTCGACCGGAGGTCGTGTCCTTCACCCGGTAGTACGTCGTGCACCCACCGACGGCCAGCGCCAACAGCGCCAGCGTCACCATCATCAGCCTCGTCAGCACCATAGTCATCTCCCCTGTCGTGGTGGTCGATTCGGGCAACCTGATCAGCGCCGTCCTCCCCGCCCTCCCCCGCCGCCGCGGCCCCCGCCGCCGCCGCCACCGCGGGAGCCGCCGCTACCACCGCCGCTCGTGGGCCGGCTGACCTGCGACGCGCGGTTCTGCGAGACGCCGCGATCGCGCGCCTCGCCGGCGCTGCGCGCCCGCTGCTCGCGATCGAGCCCCCCCTGAGTGTCGCGGTCGATGTTGGCCCGGTCCCAGTCCTTGCCGCCGTGCTGCTCCCAGCCGTCTTGCCCACGGCGGTACGCGTTGCCATCGCGCCCGGCGATCACGTCGTTCGACTTGGCGCGCGGAGCATCCCGCGTCTTCATGTCTTGCTGCAGCTTCTGTCGCTGCTCCGGGCTCAAATTGCCGGCGCGATCCTGGACCTTGGACTTGACCTGCTTGTCATTCCACTTGTTGTAGGCGTTGTCCCTGTTGATATTGATGTTGGAGTTCCGGTCGATGTCGATGTCGACCTCGCCGTGATGATAGCCCCAGCCGCCGCCACCGATCACCGCGCCGGCCACGACGCCGAACGTGAAGCCGGTGAAGGCCCCCCAGGCGAAGCCGGCCCCGTACCCGTAGGTCGGCGGGTAGGGATAGTAGTAGGCGCCGACGTAGGGGGGATAGTAGTAGCCCGTCCCGTACACGACGACCGTCGTGGGCGCGACGACGGTGCCGTAGTACCCGGGGGTGTAGCCGACGTGCACGACCTGGGGCGTCGAGCCGTACACGCGCACGTAGGTGACGTAGTGCATCGGGGAGCTGGCCGGAATGGTGTAGATCACCGCGGGGACCGACGTGGCCACCGCCCATGGACCATTCAGCGAAGTCGCCGCGAACCACACGCCGTCCTTCACCGCGTAGACACTGGCGGCATCGACCTGGATCACAGGGAACGGCGCGTTGACCACGTACTGCAAAGGCGTCCCCTCGATGGGCTTGAGCTGGGGCGCCCCGTCGTAGGTCACGGAGAGCTTGGTCTGGGCCCGGTCCACGGTCGCGGTCTGGGGAATGCTGTTGTCGATCACGGCCTCCTGGGCCTGGGGGGTTCCCGGGACCGAGGCCAGCACCGTCCCCCGCGGGTGGGTCTCGGGAATCTTCGCGAAATCCGCGGGGAGCTTCTCGTGGGGGACGTACTCCCAGGGCCCCTTGGCCGGCGACTTGCTGCGGAACCAGCGCCCCGAGATGAGCACGTAGACCTCGTTGGTGGCGGGGTCGAGGATGACGCTGGCCCGGGTGTTCTTCACGTGCAAGAGCTGGGTGCCCCCGATCGGCTCGTACTCGGGTCGCCCTTCCGTCTGCAGAAGCTCGGCGGGCGTCGTGCTCACGAAGATCGTGGGGTAGCTGCCCTGGGCGGCCGCCTCCTTCATGCCCGGTCCCGGGTCATCGAGCTGGTCCACCTGACCGGTCTTGGCCGCCGCTTGTCGAGCAGTCTCCAGCGACGCGGGCGGCTTTGTGGCCACCGCCCAGGGGCCCTCGAGCGCGCTGGCCTCCACCCAGCGGCCGAGAGCGCGAAGATAGTGCTTGCCGGTGGTCTCGTCGAGCACGATCAGGGCGCGCGTATTGATGGCCCGCCGGAGCTTCGTGCCCTCCACGGGGCGGAATACCGGTTGGCCGTCGATGAGAATGAGCAGGGCTGGAGTCTGACTGTAGAAGATCCTCGGCGGCTCGTTCTTCAGGGGCTGGGCGGCAGGCCCCTTGGTCTCGGCCTGCGCGATGGCCAGATTGGCCTGCAGGCGATCGAGCGAAACGGTCACCACGGCGCGAGGCAGGTTGCGGCTCATGGTCGCCGTGTACTCGCCCGCCTTCTCGGGCACGCTGGGGAAGTTCACGCGCGCGATCTTGACCTGATCGAGCGCGACGAGCCGGTTCTGCCGGTCGACCTGGGTCTGCGCCGCGAACCAGACGACTCCATAGTGCTGCTGAGGGGACGCGGCCGTCTCGACCGACACGGCGGCCCGAGCCTCGATCGTGTTTCCTTCCCACTTCTCGATCTGGGGCTGATAGACGGTGACGACATGGCCATCACCGACAAGCTGGCGCGGCCAGGCACGATCACCCTGCGTCGGGGCGGGTGGAGCTGGCGGTCGCGGGGCGGCGGTGGGCTTGCCCGGCGCCGGCGTGGGGGCCGGTGGCTGACTTCCCGGGGGCGGCGGCGGCGGTGCCTGGGCTTGCGCGGCGGGCAGCGTGAGCGTGACGAGCAGGATCGGCACGAGCAGCCACACGGTCGAGCGACAGAGGCGCTTGCTCATGGGCGAGAGCATATCACTGGACGCCGATGCCCTTCCGCCCTTCACCGGTACTTGATGGCGACGGCCACGATGCCCCGGCGGACAGTCTCGCTCACCGTCGTCCCGTAGTAGGGGTCGGCGTACACGACGGGGAACAGCCGGGTCTGATCGAACACGATGAACGCGGCGTCGCCGCCGAGCTCGGCCACTGCCTCTCTGAGCTTGGCCTCGATCTCGTCCCGTGAAGGGCTGCCCTCGATGTCCAGGAAGATCTCGCCGAGCCGGTCCTTGGGCCGCTCCGGCTCCCTGGCGAGGATCTCCACTCGCGCCGGGTCCGAGGGGGGATATGGCTGGACCCCGAGATAGTGTTGGGTGCGCACGGAAACGCTCGAGCAGCCGGCCAGCAGCAGGCCGGCTCCCAGCAGGGCGGCGCCGATCTGCGAGCCCCGAACGCTCACGCCCGGCCGAGCGCCTTCTGGATGGCGCCGATCAACGACTCGTCGTCGAAGGGCTTGCGGAGATACTCCACCGCGCCCGCCCGGCGCGCCCGCTCGCGTGTGAGGGTGTCGTCATGGGCGGTGATGAAGATGACGGGTAGCCGTGTCCCCGCCGCCACCAACCGCTCGTGCAGCTCGAATCCACTCAGCCCGCCCAGATGCACGTCCAGCACGAGGCAGTCGGCGGACCTTCCCCGCTCGGACCCGAGAAAGTCCTCGGCCGACGGAAAGACCTGGACGGTGAATCCGCCGGCGACGAGCAGGCGCTGCAGCGCCCGCAGCAGAGAAGGGTCGTCGTCGATCACACAGACCACCGCTGATCGCGCCTGCCGATCGGAGGGGGCACAGTCCGCGTGCGTGTTCGTAAATACCATGCTGGCGTGTCCTCGTGTGCTCCGCGGCCCGGCAGCCGCTACGTGGTGGAACGAACTGTAGTCATTGTTCGCCGGCGCCCGCTATGGGGCCTTGGTCTGATGCATGGAGGGCAGCTCGATCCGCTGGGCCATTCGCACGAGGTCCGCGACTGACTCGGCAACCATCTTGCGCATCACACGGCCTCGATGGACCTTGACCGTCTTCTCGGCAGCCCCCAACCGGGACGCGATCTGCTTGTTGAGCATCCCCGTCACCACCAGGCCCAGGACCTCGCGCTCCCGCGGGGTCAGGGTCTCGAACCGGCGTCGGATCACGGCCTGCTCGGCGCTCTCGGCTCGCGCCTGGCGGCTCCGGCCCAGCGCGCGCTGGACGGCCTCCAGCAGCTCCTGGTCGTTGAAGGGCTTCTGCAGAAAATCGAGCGCGCCGGACTTCATGGCCCGCACGCTCATGGGCACGTTCCCGTGGCCGGTGATGAAGATGATGGGCAGGGCGCGCTGCCCCTCGCCCAGGGCCGTCTGCAGCTCCAGGCCGCTGGGACCCGGGAGCCGCACGTCGAGCACCAGGCAGGCGGGCCGGTCCGTGCGGGAAGATTCCAGAAAGGCCCGGGCCGAAGGAAACGTCTCCACGCCCAGGCCGACCGAGCGAAGCAGCCGGGACAGCGCCCGTCGCACAGCCTCGTCGTCCTCCACGACGTAGACGACGGCATCGGAGATCATGTGCTCCGAGGTCAGGCCG
>JBOHPM010000321.1:0-4258 GCA_050731715.1 Candidatus Rokuibacteriota bacterium | reverse complement strand
AGGTCGGCGACCTCGCTCTTGAGGAACTCGCGGTACTCATCGATGAGGGGCAGTGGCCACACCCGCTCACCCGCCTGCGCGGCCGCGGCCAGCAGGCGATCGGTCAGGGACTGGTCGTTGGCGAAGAGGCCGGTGCAGAGGGGGCCCAGGGCGACGACGCAGGCCCCGGTGAGGGTGGCCATGTCGATGATCTCGTGCGGCTTCACCTCCTGGTTGGCGTAGCACAGCGCATCGGCCAGGGTCAGCCGCCCCTCGGCGTCGGTGTTGCCGACCTCGATGGTGGTGCCGTTCATGGCCCGCAACACGTCGCCGGGACGGATGGCGGAGCCCGACGGCATGTTCTCGGCGGCCGCGATGAGGCCATGGACCTCCACCGCCGGCCGAAGCCGTGGCAGCGCGCCCATGATGCCGAGCACCGCGGCGGCGCCCGACATGTCGTCCTTCATGCGGAGCATCCCCTCGGCCGACTTGAGGTCGAGGCCACCCGCGTCGAAGGTGATCCCCTTGCCGATCACGGCCACCCGCTTGCGGCCACGGCCCGACGGCGTGTACGTCAAATGGATGAACTTCGGCGGCTGCTCGCTCCCGGCGGCCACGCCGAGGAACGCGCCCATGCCGAGCTTGCGGCACGCGTCGCGGTCATAGACGCGCAGCTTCAGCTTGCCCTCCCGGGCCACCTCCGTGGCCACGCGAGCCAGGTGCGTGGGGTGGACATCGTTCGCGGGGGCGTTCACGAGATCGCGGGCGAACCACGTGGCCCGAGCAAAGACCTCGCCGCGCCGCACACCCTCGGCCGCCTCCCGAGCGGTCCGGGCATCCGGGACCACCAGCGTGAGCGCAGTGACGGTCTTGTCGTTCTTCTCGCGCTTGTAGCGGTCGAACGTGTAGGTGCCGAGGATCCCGCCCTCGACCAGCGCGTGCGCCCGCTGGCGCGTGGGCAGACGGTCACCTAGCAGCTCCACTGCCACCGAGCGGGCGCCGAGGTCCCGCGCGCGCCGGAGTGCGGCCGAGGCAGCCCGGCGCAGCACCTCGCCGGTGACCGGCCTTTCGCTGCCCAGGCCGACCACCACGACGCGGGCCGCCGGCAAGCGTCCCGCGGTGTGGACGTGGGTCACCGTGGCCGGCTTGCCCTGGAAGTTCTCGGCGTCCAGCACGCTCTTGAGGAGCCCGCCGGCTTGCTTGTCCAGGGCGGCCAGGCGCGGGGGCAGGGTCTTGATCTCGGCCGGCAACCCGACGACGAGCGCGTCGGTCTTGACCTCCGTCAGCGGTTTGGCGACCACGTGAACGTTCATGGCGAGGCGATCAAGGTTCCCTTCCCGCCAGGGCTTCGGCCCGGCGGATCATGTCGGCCAGCCCGTCGGTGGTGTCGAGCTCACCCAGGCGCTCGATCTCCACCCAGCGGCACTCGGCGGCATCGCTGCCCGCCACGATCGCCTCAGATTGCGGGAAGGCCAGGAAATCGACCAGCACGTAATGATACCGGACTCGGCCGTCGGTATCCCGGGTAATTCGATCGATCACTCCGGCCACGTCGACCACGGTGATCTCGATGCCGCACTCCTCGCGGATCTCGCGGCAGACCGCCTCGGCCGTGGTCTCACCGAGCTCCACCAGGCCGCCAGGCAGGCTCCACCGGCCGGAGGACGGCTGGCCGCCGCGCCGGACGAGCAGCACGCGCCCCTGACTCAGCACGACGGCGCCGACGCCGACCCGCGGATACGCCGGATACTCGCGGCTCACGCCGCGCCGGCCAGCCAGGCGTCGGTCGCATACTTGTCGCGCACGAGCGCCTCGACGCAAGCCGTCTCCTCGCCGGTGAGGCCGTCGGGCCGAAGCGTGAGGCCGTGCTCCTCCTCGAAGGCGTCCGTCAGGGCCGTGGCCACATCCTCGAACTTGGGCCGTTGACCGAGCACCGCCTCCAGCGTGGTCATGGTGGCGAGTGGATCGGTCGTGGTCGGGAAGATCACGCGCAGTCGTGGCGCGTCCACGCCGAGCAGGATCGAGCCATGCTGCAGGAAGCAGGCGCCCTGACGGCGCTGGGCGCTGCCCACGAGCTTGCGACCGGCCACCTCGATCTCGTAACGGCCGGTGCGGGCGAAGCAGAAGGCGGGCGCCGGACCTTCGGCGTCGGGGATGGGAACCATCTCCGCCGCAGCGCCGAGAGCCCGCAGACCCCGGCACAGCGCCCGGGCGATCCAGTTGTACGTCACGAGCAGGTCAGCAGCCGTTCCCAGGTCGGCGTTGTCGGCCACCACGCTGTAGGTCAGCTCGCGCTCGGGGCCGTCGTGGTAGATGGCGCTGCCGCCGGTCGGCCGCCGCACCACCCCGACCCCCAACCGTCGGCAGGCCGCGACGTCGACGGCCTCGTCGAGCGGCTGGCCGTAGCCGAGCGAGACGGTGGGCGGGGCCCAGGCGAAGAAGCGGACGGTGGGAGGCGCGGCGCCGGCCTGGCGGCTCCGCCAGAGCACCTCGTCGATGGCCATGTTCGTGGCGCCGTCCGTGGGCTCGGTCACCAGTAGTCGCCAGCTTGCCGTGGTCATGGAAGAACCAGTTGGAGCCTGGGAAAGTAGCCGCGATAGCGGCCGCGGTCCCGTGTCAGGAGGGGTATGCCGCGGACGGCGGCATGGGCGCCGATGTAAAAATCGGGAAGCGGTGACTGCCTGCTTCCCCCCGATCGGCGGTACTTGAGATAACACTTTCCCGCCAGGAATGCCGCCTCCCACGGAAGGTCTTCGCGGCGGAACACATCTGCGGCTAACGCCACATCCAAATCTTCGATGCGGTCGAAGCCTATGGAGACTTCGGCATAGATGATCGGGTTGATGATCAGCGCGTGGTCCTCGGCCAGTACGGCGAGGCGCGTGGCCGAGCGGGCGAACCACGTGCGGTCTTCGGTGAGCACATCGAGCAGGACGTTACTATCCACGAGCACGTCGGGCATGCGGCGCGCCGCCCTCAGCCTTTGCGCGTGAGGGCCATGATCTGATCGGTGGTGAGCCGCGCCGTTGCCTTCCCGCGAATCGCCTCCACCACGCGCCGCCCGCGCTCACGCCCGGCCCCCGCCTTCTTGAGGATCACGGCGCCCCGGCTCAGGCTGAAGGTCACTTCCGTCTGGGGCCACAGGCCGGCCTTCCGCCGGATGCCGATGGGGATGGTCACCTGGCCCTTGCTGGTAATACGCATGGTCGGTCTCCGGGTAAGAGTCTTACCGGTAAGACTACAACCGTGGGCCGCCCCCGGCAAGAACGGGCCCTGCCGGGTCTTCTCACGGGATCACCTGATCGACCCGCAACAGCAGCGACTGGGGAATGGTCAGCCCCCAGGGCGTTGGCCGTCTTGAGGTTGACGACCAGGTCGAACTTCGTGGGCTGCTCGATGGGCAGATCTCCCGGCTTGGCGCCCTTGAGGATCCGGTCGACGTAGGTGGCGGCGCGGCAGAACATCTCGGCCAGATTCGGTCCATAGGACATGAGCCCGCCCACGTCCATGTATTCCTGGTTCGCGTACATGGCAGGAAGTCGGTTCTTCGCGGCGAAGTCCACGATCCGTGCCCGGTGAGTGAGCAGCACGCTGTCCCCCAAGCGCGATCAGCGCGTCATCGCGCCCGCGAAGCGCCGCTCGGAAGGCGCCATCCAGCTCGTCGGACCTGCGCACCTCCAACGAGAGAAGCTGGACTCGCCTGCTTGGCGGCGCGGATCTGAAGGTCCCCGTACGTAAGGATGAGGTCAACGTTGAGGCGGACCAGCTCGGCCGCGAGGCCGGGAAGTCGTTCCTGCTTGCCCTCAGCATAGCGGTACTCGAGCACGATATTCTTGCCTTCGACGTAACCGAGCTCGCGCAGGCCGTGTCGGAACGCCTCATGCCGGGCGGCGTTAGGTGGCGGGCGTGCCACCCGAGAGCACCCCGATACGAGGCATTTTCCCCGGCGGCTGAGCGCCGGCAGCGGGTGGCATGATCAACAGGGCGAGGAGGACCGGCACGAGCGCCGGCCGGGGCAGGCGAGCGCGCCGCCGAGATCGGCTGCCGGTCTCGCGATCCGCCCTCCGCGACGTCACAACGTGATCAGCCGCGTGCCGGCGGCCTCCAGCGGAGGTTCGGCTCCCGGGCGGCTTTCGTCTGGTCCAGGCGGCACACGGGCGTGGTCGCGGGAGCCTCGTGGATGACCGTGGGGTTGCTCTCCGCCTCGCGCGCGATCTGGATCATCGCGTCGCAGAACGCGTCCAGCGTCTCCTTGGACTCCGTCTCCGTGGGCTCGATC
>JBOHPM010000320.1:0-4267 GCA_050731715.1 Candidatus Rokuibacteriota bacterium | reverse complement strand
GAGCAAGCCAGGGATCAACGCGCGCATACGGCCCCACCGATCGGAGACAGCTCCTCCGAGCCAAAGGGCCACGAGTCGGCCGGCCACGCTCAAGCTGACGAGAAGACCCACAACTTCCGGGCTCATAAGCCCGCGTGTGGACAAGTAGAGAGGAAACAGGAAGACGATGACGCCGGTCTGAATGGCGATGAGCGCTGCGTTCGTGATGCCCATGAGAAGCACCCCGGGCGTGCGGAGCACCGCGCTCAGCGCGGACCCGCGGGCGCCGTCCGGGGTCGGCGGGCGGTCGGTGGTCAACGCGGCCGACCGCGCCACCACGGCGGCGGCGACCAACATGCACGCGGCCTCGAACACGAATGGGATGGTCGGGCCGAGCCCCTGATACAACCAGCCACCCGCGGCGCTACCCAGGAGCAGTCCCAGACTCTCGCTCATCAACAACACGCTGACCGAACGCCCACGCCGTTGTGCGGCCGGGACGGTCACCACCCTCACGGTCGCCACAGTGGCGAACATCGCCCAGCCGACGCCCCCGAGCGCCCGGAAGCCCAGGAAGACGCCGTACGTGGAGGTCATGACGCTCGCAACGTCGATGATGGCGATCAGCAGGAGACCCCCGATCATCAGGGCCCGCCCGTGACGCTCGACGAGGTGGCCCGTCGGCAGGCTGGCAACCCATTTCCCGGCGCCGAACACCACCGGGATCAACGTCACCATCCTGTAGTTGGCCGCGAACGAACCCTGGAGGTACAGCGGCAGCGAGGGACGGAGAGCGCCCTGGCCCAGATTGAACAGAAAGGCCGCGGCGAGCACGGCCACCGGCGCCCGCGGCCGGCGCCATGCCGAGCGGTCAGCCCTGGCACTCAGATGTGTTCCACGCTGGACGAGCTCTCCGCCTCGTCGCGGCGGCTGGCCGAGCGCTCGGTCTCGAGACATCGGCAAGGCCCTGGGTGGCGTGCCCGCGGCGCCGTCAGCAGTCGCTCTGACACTTGTTCGAGTTGCCGCCGGAGGGACTCCAGCTCGGTGATCCGATGCTCCACGGCCGAGAGCTGCTTGCGCACCAGGGCGAGGAGACCAGGGCGGAGCGCCGGCCACGATCCACCGTCCAGGGTGATCGTGAGTGCCTTGAGCGCTTGGAGGGACAAGCCTAACGCTCTTGCCCGACCGATGAAGCGAAGGCGCTGCAGGGCCGGTTGGTCGTACTGCCGATAGCCCGATGCCGTTCGGCTCGGCCTCGGCAATACTCCGATCGCTTCGTAGTACCGAATGGTCTTCGCCGCCACCCCAGTGGCTTTGGCGACCTGGCCGATCGTGAGCGCTCTCGCCATCGGCTCGCCCCCTCGTCAGATGCGCGGCTACGATAAACCTTCCAGCCACGGGAAGGTCAAGTCGGAGCCCGAGCGCGCCCCCGCCCCCATTCTACAGACGAAGGGCGCTTCCGTGACCGCCCAGACGTCGCCCGCGAGCCCCCGCGCGCCGGCTCAGGCCGTGTCTCGGTCTGAATCGCTGAGCTGGATCAGCCTGACGCGGGCGGCATGATGGAGCAGGAGTCCGGCGAGCTAGCCGGCGCCCATGTTCCACAAGGCGATGCCAGCGGTCATGACCAGCACGGTGCGCTGAGCCCTCGTATCGTCGTGCCCGCACACCGAGGCCGCCAGCTCCATCCCGCCAAAGAACAGAATCACGCCAAGCAGGGGTGACGGGAACAGTCGGAACAGCGTCGCCACCGAGTCGGCGTAAAAGAGGGCGATGGCGAGAAGGAGCGCGCCCAGGATCACCGGGGCGCCGCCCGTCCGGGCGCCGAATCGGATGTGGCCCGCCATCCCGCCCGCTCCGCGGCACATGGGGACGCCACCGAGGGGCGCCGCGAGCAGGTTCATGATCCCATGATCGAAGGCGAGAAGGCGCACGCTGACGCGCCGCTTCGGGAACAGGCTGTTGTGCTCCTCCGTCGTGGCGATGACGGCGTTCCCGAGCGTCAATGCCGCCCGAGGAGCCCGAACGTGAGGACGGCCCCCACGATCGCCACGATTAGACCACGCGCCATGAAGTTCACGCCTTCGAGGATGAATGTCAGGCCGAGGCCGAGCACCACACCGCGCACCACGGGTTGTGGCGTCAGCGCGGCGAGCCAGGACACCGCGCCGGTGATGCCGAGCGCGAGCCAAAGGAGCCCCGTCACGACTGCCGAGACAAAGATCGCGGCCGGCGTGACGGATCCGGGATGGGCCACGGCGGTCGTGGCGATCGCTTTCATCGGCTGCACGGGCATCGGCGTGCGGAAGTAGAGACCCGTCGCGACCGCCAGCAAGCCGAAGCCGAGCAGCACGCCCTGGGGGTCGAGGCGATTGATCGTGATGTAGCCCACGACGAACGGAACGAGGGTGCCCAGATCCCCGAAGGCCCCGGCGACCTCCGATCGGTTGAAGTCGTTGCCACCGAGTCTCTCTGGGGCAGGCCGCCAACTGCGAGGGCCGACGTCGGACCGTCGTCCGGACGGAAGGACCTCAGTTGTGCGAATGAGCGGGCAGACCGTCGTGCTCGTGGGTGCCCACGCGATGGTGGTGGTCGCCGCCCTCCCCCGACGGGTCGACGTGGATCGTCGCACTCCCCAGGTGTGACACGTGGTGGAGCAACTGGTGTCGGACCTTTTTGGCCACGGCGTGCCCCTCCGTTACCGAGAGCTTCGCCGGCACGGTGATGCTCACCTCGGCCCGAAGCCGGTGACCGATCCATCGCGCCCGGACGTCGGTCACGTCCTCGACAGACGGCACCTGCCCCGCCGCGCGCTACCGGCGATCGTCAACACGATCGCCAGGCCGGCCAGGTCTTCGGCCCGGCCCAGGCCATAGGTAAAGCGGTGGCTCGCCGCCCGCCGGGGCCAGGAGGAACGCCACCCCCAGTGGGATCGCCGTGGCCGCGTCGGCGAAGTTGTGGATCGTGTCGGCGAGGAGAGCGACGCTTCCCGAGACCCCCACGACAACGACCTGGACCAGGGCCGTCGCCATCAGCCCGGCGAACGACCACAGCAGCGCCCGCAGCCCCGCCCACTGGATAGGATCGCCGGATCCACGTAGCCGTGAGCGTGGTCTGAGGGACGAGGATCTTGCATGCTCATCCGCATTCTACCGTGGTGTGTTTTCAGCCGGTAACCACGTCAATGTCCCTGATGCCCACCATCGCCACCGGTCACCGGCTTGGGGAATCGCAGATAGGTCACGAGGTCGATCAGCTCCTGCACTGTGATCGAGTCGTTAAAGGAGGGCATCTTATCCAGCACGATTTGCTGGGTGGATTGATGGCGGAAGCCGATCTCCGCTCCCACGATGTTTACTCAATGCCGTTCGCGCGCTGGAGCTCACGGATGTACTGGACGATCGCCTCCAAGTCGGCCGCGCTGACGTCGGGCTGGGGCGGCATGTCGCCGAAGCGCCAGTGATGGGCCCTGACACCGCGGCGAACCGCAAGTTTGAACGAGACGTCTGCATGGTGGGCGGGCCGGTAAACCGCGTGCACAAGCGCCGGGCCCGTGGTGGTGCCTCCCCCATGGACGCCGTGGCACTGCGCGCACAGCCGGTCGTAGGTGGCACGACCCGCCTCGGCGACGGCCGAGAGTGGCGGCACGGCAGCCACCATCTCGATGTCGGCGTCGCGGGCGAGGTAATCCCACAGCGCCCAGCCGATGTAGCCGACGACCCCGAAGGCGTGAATCACGGCCACCGGGATCAGCCAGCGCACGTGCCACCGACCCCGGCTCAACGGGCCGAAGGCCTCACGCCGCCTGCCTGCAGGCCTACGAGCACGTGACGCTTCATGGTCTCCGACTCCTGGCTTTGCTCCCATCACGACTCACGCCGTCTGCATGCGGAGCGGCGAGTATCTAGGGGCCCGGGCGCGGCGCCCGGGCCCCACGCGCCGGCATTTCAGCGGCTGAGCGACGCAGGCGCCTGCACGTCACCACGAGGTGACTGCGGAGGTTCGTCATTACGGGCGGCGGCGGGAACGGCCAGAGCCGTCACCAGGGCCGCCATCACGAGCGCACGAATCAGCTGCCCATCCATCTTGCACCTCCACGCGTTCGATTTTTTCTCCAGGTGACCGAGAACACTGACATCAGGCCTGTGGAGGTGCCCGTGGACCGTGGATACGGACTGTCTGAGGCCGCAGCGCGGGAACCGGCGGCGGATCATCGGGCGTACCGCAATGCCAGACGATGACCGCCTCCGGACGGTCGGGAGCTACGGCGGCCGGAGGAGACGATGGGAGC
>JBOHPM010000319.1:0-4283 GCA_050731715.1 Candidatus Rokuibacteriota bacterium | reverse complement strand
CATGAGCTCTCACGCGGTCGGCCGCCTGCTCGATCGCCCGCACGATGTTGACGTACCCCGTGCACATGCAGAGGTTCCCCGCGATCGCTTCCCGGATGTCCTCGCGGCTCGGGGCCGGGTTCTCGGCCAGCAGCTCATGGGCGGTCACGATCATCGCCGGCGTGCAGAAGCCGCACTGCAGCGCATGGCACTGGCGAAAGGCGCTCTGCAGCGGGCTGAGCCCCTCGGCCGGCGTGAGCCCTTCGATGGTCGTCACCTGCGCCCCCTCGAGCTGGGCCGCGAAGAGCAGGCAGCTCCGGGCGGTGCGGCCGTCGAGCAGGACGGTGCAGGCGCCGCAGACCCCGTGCTCACAGCCCACGTGGGTGCCGGTGAGCCCGAGGTCCTCACGCAGCAGCTCGGCCAGCGAGCGCCGCGCCGGCACCGCACGCTCGATAGCGGCGCCGTTCACGGTGAGCCGGACGGTGACGGTCATCGCGCTCCCGCGGAGGCGCCGGCGAGCCGGCGTATGGCGTCGCGCGCCACCCGCTCCGTGAGCACGCCGACCAGATGGCGGCGGTAGTCCGCCGAGGCGTGCACGTCGTCGGCGGGGCTGCCGCAGCGGGTAGCGGCGGCGCCGGCCGCAGCGGCGCCGTCGGGTGTGAGAGCGGCGGTTTCGGTCAGCAGCGTTTCGCTTGCCGTCAGGCGGATCGGACGATCGTCGGCCCCGAAGGCCACCAGGCGCGTCGAGGCGCGCGAAGCACCTTCACTGCCGAGGACGCCGCAGACTCCGGCGATGGCGAAGTCGCCGGCGCGGCGGGCCACCTCGGCGAAGCCCCAGGCGGCGCCGCGCTGAGGTGGCACCTCGATCTCCACGAGGATCTCGTCAGCCGCCAGCGCCGTCGCGAAGGGCCCGAGGAAGAAGTCGTCCGCCGGGATGCGACGGCGACCCGTGGGGCCGCCGGCGACGAGCGTCGCCGCGAGCGCCAGCACGGCCGCCGGCAGCTCCGCGGCGGGATCGGCGTGGGCCAGGCTGCCGCCCAGGGTGCCGCGGTTGCGGATCGCCCGATGGCCCACGTGACGGGCAGCGGCGGCCAGCAGCGGCGCGCGCTCGCGGATCAGGGACGACGTGATGAGATCGGTGTGGTGGGTGAGCGCGCCGATGACGAGACCGCCATCGGGCGCGCCGGCCACGCTGGCCAGGTCGGCGATCGGGTTGATGTCGATGAGCCGCGAGGGCCGGGCGAGGCGAAGGTTCATCATCGGCACGAGGCTCTGGCCACCGGCCAGGAGCTTTGCGTCGGCGTCGCTGGCCAGCCAGCCGAGGGCCTCGTCGATCGTCCGCGCCCGCGTGTACTCGAACGGAGCGGGCTTCACGCGGTGGTCAGGCCCGGCGCGGCCTCACTCGAAGCCGTACTCACCCCACTGACCATCCACGCGGTCGAGATCCGCCTTGGGCGGGATCGAGCGCGCCGGGAACTGGTGCTTGCGCGTGGCGTCGATCCCGACTTTCGACGAGAGGAGGTCCTGGCGCTCGAACAGCTCCTCGGCGGCGGCGACGGACGGGTCGAGCCCGGTGGCCGCGGTGTCGCGGACGACGTAGACGTCCCGTTCTGGCTGGACGTGCCAGGACATGGCCCACAGGAGCTGGAAGTAGTCGCGGACGTCGATGTCCTCGTCGACGACCACGACGAACTTGGACAGGGACGGCTCGTAGCTCCAGGCCGCCCACATGGCGCGCTGGGGCAGCGCCGGGTGATCCCGGCGTAGCGAGATGCCCAGGAAGGCCGCGCCTCCGCCGGCCTCGAGCAGGTGCACGTCGCGCACGGGCAGCTTGAGGTCGCGGGTCATGAACTTGTAGAGGGCAACGTCGCGGCCCGTCCCCCGGATGCAGCTCGACTCGCTCGGCGGCATCTGGCTGAAGAAGGCCTGATAGATCGGATCGGCCCGGTGCGTGATGGCGGTCACCTCCATCACGTAGCTCGGCCCGCCGGCCCCCATGTAGCCCGTGTACTCGCCGAACGGCCCCTCCGGCTCGCGCACGCCCGGCGGCACGAATCCCTCGATGACAATCTCGGCGTGGGCCGGCACCTCGAGGTCGTTGGTCTCGCAGCGGACGACTTCCAGCGGCGCGCCGCGCAGGGCGCCGGCCACCCCGAACTCGTCGCCGCGGATGCGGGCCACCGAGGTGAGCGGCACCGGCGGATCGCAGCCGATCACGACGGCGCAGGGCGTGGGGCGGCCCTTCTCCTCGTTCTTCCGGATGTGGGCGAACATGTCACGCCAGGTGTTGGTGAGGTAGAGCCCGAACTTGCGCGGGCCCTTCTGCATCATGCGGTAGGTGCCCATGTTGCGCTCGCCGGTCTCGGGATCCCGCGATACGACGCAGGGCGCGGTGACGTAGGGCGCCGGGTCCTGGCCGCGAGTCCAGATGCAGAGCGGCAGCCGGGTGGCGTCGACCTGATCGCCGAGGTAGATCTTCTCCTTCACCGGGCCTGTCGGCACGCGCACGGGCGGGATCGGCTGGCTCTGGGCCTGGGCCCACTTGTCGGCGATCTTGTCGACCGTGGTCTCCAGGGCCAGGGCGTAGATCTCGGGCGAGGCCCCCAGAACGCCGGCCACGAGCGGCATGGTGTGGCCCTTGATGCGCTCGAACACGACGGCCGGCCGGCGATCGCGCGGGATCCGCTGGAACACGCGGCGCAGGACGGCCGCCACCTCCCAGTCGGGATCGACCTCTTTCTTGACGTGGTGCAGCTTGCCGCGCGTTTCCAACGCCTGGAGGTATTCGCGCAGGTCGCGGTAGGCCATCGGGGGCTCCTTTGCGCAAGAGGGTGCGCGGCCGGCCCCGACAAATCAAGCCGAAAATGCGGCGCGGGTCGGCTCAGTCGGCGGCTCGCGGCTGGCGCGCCAGGGCGAAGAAGATGGAGCCCAGCGCGGCCATCGCCGCCAGCACGCTGAAGCCGGGGACGTAGCTGCCGGTGTGGTCGGCGAGGATGCCGGCCACCAGGGGCCCTGCCATCATGCCGATCATCACGAACATCGACGACACCCCGGTGATGGTGCCGAACGACAGGCTGCCGAAGTAATCGGCGCGCATCGCCGCCATCAGCGGCCCGCGCATCCCCCACGACACGCCGTGCAGCACGGCGAAGACCAGCACCATCCAGAAGGCCGTGGCCAGGGCGAGCACGATGAGGGCCACGGCGTGCCCGAGCATGCAGGCCGCGGCGATCCGCCGCTTGCTGAAGCGGTCGCCGAGCCAGCCGCCGCCGATCTGGCTGGTCGCCTGCATGACCGTCATCAGCGCCACGACGGCGCTGGCCTGGTGCAGCGAGTAGCCCAGCCGCTCGGTGACGTGGACGACCATGTGGACGAGCACCGCGGATACGACGAGCAGCGCGGCGCCGTGGCCGATCGCGATGTACCAGAACGCGCGCGTGGCCATGGCCTGGCGGGCGGTGTAGTTGCGCTCCGCCCTGATCAGGGGCGCCGCCGCTTTGGCGTCGGCCGTTGGCGAAGGCCGCGGGTCGCCGTCGGGCAGCCAGCCATGCGGTTCCGGCCGATGATGCACGAGCTGGGCCAACGGGATGCCGATGATCAGCACGAGGACGCCGGAAGCAAAGGCGGTCCAGCGCCAGCCCATCCCTCGCAGCGACAGCGCCACCAGCGGAGTCAGGAGGCCGCCGATGGCCATGCCGCTCCCGCTGAGGCTGAGGGCCATCGCGCGGTGGCGCCGGAACCACGTGACGATGGCAACGCCGATGGGCAGGAAGCCGCCCAGGCTGGAGCCGAGCGCCATCATGAAGAACGTGAGAAAAAAGGCCACCGGCCCGGTGATCTGGCTGAACAGCATGAAGCCCAGGCCGAAGATGAGCATGCCGGCGCGGATGAGGACCCTGGGGCCGAAGCGGTCGGTGAACCAGCCCTGAACGGGCCCGAGGATACCGCTCTCGGCCCGGGCCATCGCGAAGGCCGCCGAGAGCATCGTCTTGCTCCAGCCGAACTCCTCGCGCAGGACGACGACGTAGGCGCCGTAGGCGTGGAACATCAGGGCCCCGATCAGCAGCTCCAGGACGAAGCCGGCGGCGACGATCCACCATCCGTAGAACACCTTGCCTCTGGGCACCGCGACAGTGTACGCCGGGGCGGGGACAGAGCGAGCAGTTCGCGTTGACCGTTCACGCGCTTGGCGCTACTGTGCCCCCACCGTTTCGACCGGCCCGGCCGCGGGAGAGAGCATGAAGTGTCCGCGCTGTCAGCAGGACAATCCGCCGCAGGCGAAATTCTGCCTCGAGTGCGCGACG
>JBOHPM010000318.1:0-4330 GCA_050731715.1 Candidatus Rokuibacteriota bacterium | reverse complement strand
CGGCGCAACACGCTGATCAAGCTCCGGCTCTGCCAGTACAGCCAGAGGGTGCTGAACGAGGTCGTGCGCAGCGAGGGGATCGTCTACCAGGCGATCACCCGGGGCGCGCTCTACCTCTACCGCGATGCGGCCGAGCTGGAGGCGGGCGTCAAGCGGATGGCGCTCCTGGCCGAGCACGGCCAGAAGCAGGAGGTGCTGGACGCCGAGGCGGTGGCCCGCCTCGATCCCGTGTTCGAGCCCGTGACGGGAAAGATCGCGGGCGCCGTGCGCGACCTGACCGACGCCAGCGGCGACGCCCGGATCTTCACCGAGGAGCTGGCCCGGGTGAGCCGGGAGAGGCTCGGCCTGACCATCCGGCTCAACACCCGCGTCACCGGGCTCGAGGCCGATGGCGACCGCGTGCGGTCTGTTCGCACCACCCAGGGCCCGCTCACGGCCGACGCCTACGTGCTGGCGCTGGGCGTCTGGGCGGCGCCCGTGGCCCGGAGCATCGGCGTCAAGCTCCCCATCTACCCGGCCAAGGGCTACTCCTCGACGTTTCCCATCAAGAGGGACGGACGGGCGCCGACGGTCCCGGGTGTGGACGAGCAGTGGCTGGTGGGCTGGTCGCGGCTGGGGGATCGCCTGCGCCTGACCTCGACCGCCGAGTTCGCCGGATACGATCGGTCCTGGACGCCGCGTGACTTCAACAACATCCTGCGCTTCGCCCGCGACATCTTCCCCGACGCCGCCGACTGGGACCGCGGCGAGTACCGCGCTTGCCTGCGCCCCATGACGCCGGACGGCCCACCCGTGCTCGGCTACGGCCGCTACCGAAATCTCATGTTCAACGTCGGCCATGGCCACATGGGATGGACCATGGCCTGCGGTACCGCCCGCATCGTCGCCGACCTCCTGGCCGGTCGGCGGCCGGAGCTCGATCTGGAAGGACTGCAACTGCGGTGAGGCCGGAGACGCTGCGCGGCCGGACGACGGCGCATTCGGTGTAGACCCGCCATCACGGATCCATCCCCGCATCCCGTCACACGCGAGCGGCTCGGACTCGGGACGGCGGCTCTCGTCCTGGCCGGACTGGCAGCCCTCGCCCCGGTCCTCTCCGGCCCGACGTCGTTGCAGCTCGTCGGCATTCTGCTGATGGTTGCTGGCGTGCTCGAGGGCCTGCATAGCTTTCGGCGCGTGAGCCAGGCGGCTCGCCGCCGAGCGTACGTCAGTACCAGCTTGACCCTCGTGATGGGGCTGCTGGTCCTCAGCGCTCCGCTGCTGGCCGGAACCGCCTTGACGCTGCTGCTGGCCACGTCCTTCTTCATCGACGGCGTCCACGGGGGCTTCGAGCTGTGGCGTCAGAAGCAGGATCATCGGACGACGCTGACCCGCGCGCTCGCCGTCGTCGGCAACGTCGCCGTCGCCGGCCTCCTGCTCGTGCTGTGGTGGCGTAGCTCCCTCACATGGAGCATCGCGCTGGCCGGCGGGTTCCGCATCTTTGGAACGGGCTGGAACATGGTCACGGCGCCAGTCCAGTCTCCGGGCGAGGCAGGGTCGGCGATCCTCCAGACGCTGGGCCTTCCCGATCACCCGGAGCTTGTCCGCCTGGGCGAGCGCCTGGCCGACGAGGAGCTGGCCCGCCGACCGTACGACCGGCGCTGGGTCGCCGGGTACGTGGCCACGCTCTTTGCCATCCACGTGGGCCGCATGCAGGCCGAATGGACCCTGGTTGGCCTGCTGGCGCCCATCGTCGCGGTGGCCGGCGACCTGGCCGCCGCGCTGCTCCTCGTCTTTGTCGTGATCGGGCCGGCTCGGCTCGGGCTGCGCCAGTTGACGTGGCCTCTTGAGCATCGCGCCTGGACTCGCACGCTCGCCGCAGCGGCGCGGCGACAGCAGCCCGGTTGGCCCGACCGACTGCTCCGGCTCTGGCTCGTCCGCAGACTGAGGATCTGGATCCGTCTTCGTCAGGTTCGGGACTCGCTTCCGTTCGCCATCGAGCGTGGCCTGCAGATGGGCCTGCCCATCGTGGCGGTGGCCGTGGCCACGGTGCCCATCTGGGGCATGAGCTGGTACTTCAACTCCGAGAACTGGGCGGCCGCGGTCTACAATTCCTGGGCCGAGAATCGAACGGACACCTGGCGAGCCGCCATGACCCGGGCCGTGCTGGCGGGAACGCCGGCCCGAGAGGCGGCGAGCGCGTTCGCCGTCAGCCCACCGGGCGTCGCCGGAGACTTCGCGTTCCTGGTGGTCGGCGACCCGGGCGAGGGTGACGCCTCCCAGCACGTCCTGCGCGACCAGATCATTCGGGCCGGTGCCGATCCCGATGTGCGGTTCATGGTCATCGCGTCGGACGTCATCTATCCCACCGGCTCGATGAAGAACTACGAGGCGAACTTCTGGCTGCCGTTCAAGGGGTTCGACAAGCCCGTCTACGCCATTCCGGGCAACCACGACTGGTACGACGCGCTGGAAGGCTTCGTGGCGACCTTCTTCGTCGCCGACGCGGCCCACCTGGCGATGCGCGCGCGGGTCGAGGCCGACCGCCGGCTGACCAGCACCACCGACGGCCGGATCGCGTGGCTGGTGCAAGAGGCTGCCCGGCTGCGCGGTGAATACGGAGTGCCCGCCGGATTTCAGCGCGCGCCCTACTTTCAGATCCAGACCGAGCGCTTCGCCTTGCTCGCGGTGGACACCGGTGTGCTCCGGCGCGTCGATCCGGACCAGCTGGCCTGGCTTCGCGCGGCGCTCGAACAGTCGCGCGGCAAATTCAAGATGGTCATCCTCGGCCATCCGCTCTACGCCGGAGGTGGCTACCAGGCCGGCGCGGATGAGGCGTTCGCGGCCCTTCACCGGCTCCTGACCGAGCACCAGGTCGACGTGGTGATGGCGGGCGACACTCACGACCTCGAGCACTATGTCGAGCGCTACCGGGCGGGCGGCGAGGAGCGCGTCATGCACCACCTGGTCAACGGAGGCGGTGGCGCTTACCTCTCCTCCGGGACGGCCCTGGCCTGGCCAGCCGAGCCCGCGGTGGCCGAGTGGGCCTTCTATCCGAGTCGGGCCGAGCTGGTCGCCAAGATCGACTTCCACACCCCGCGATGGAAGTGGCCCTTCTGGGTTTGGACCAAGCGCTACGGGGCCTGGCCATTTTCGGTCGAGTGGCTCTCCGCCGCCTTCGACTACAACGTGGCCCCGTTCTTCCAGAGCTTCGTCGAGGTGCGCGTCGAGCCCTCCGCCGGGCGGGTCCGCCTGCTCCCCCGGGGGGTCCACCGCCGGCTCCGATGGGCGGAGATGCAATCGGCGCCGCGCTGGCGGCCGGACGGGAGCAAGCCGGACGACCCGGTCGAGATCGTGGTGCCGCTGCCGCGTCACCCGCGCCGCTGATGTACACTGCTGCCCACCGTCGCCGACCTCGAAGGAGGAGCGCCCATGCGGACTCCGCTGCGCCGACGCTCACGACCCATCATGATCGCGGTGGTTGCCCTCGTGCTGGTCGCGCCCGCCCTGGTCCTGGCGGCCCCCGAAGGAGAGATGAGCTGGGCCCTGCACTTCTCGCTGGCGCCCACCCTCTTCGAGCCGGCCGAGACGCCGGGCGTCGTGTCGCCGTTCATGATCCTCTACGCGCTGCACGACGCGCTGGTGAAGCCCATGCCCGGCAAGGCCATGGCGCCCAGCCTGGCCGAGTCGTGGCGTGTGTCGGCCGACGGGCTCGTCTACGAGTTCGTGCTCCGCAAGGGGGTCCGCTTCCACAACGGCGAGCCCGTCACCGCCGACGACGTCAAGTTCTCGTTCGAGCGATATCGAGGCGTCTCGGCGAAGGTCCTCAAGGCCAGAGTGGCTGCGGTCGAGACGCCGGAGCCCGGGCGCGTCCGCTTCCGGCTCAAGGAGCCATGGCCGGACTTCATGACCTTCTACGCGACGCCGGCGACGGGCGCGAACTGGATCGTCCCCCGCAAGTACGTCGAGAAAGTCGGTGAGGACGGCTTCAAGAAGGCCCCGGTCGGCGCCGGGCCCTATCGCTTCGTCTCCTTCACGCCGGGCGTGGAGCTGGTCCTGGAGGCCACCGATGGGTACTGGCGCAAGAGGCCGAGCGTGAAGCGCCTGGTCTTCAAATCGGTTCCCGACGTCTCCACCCGCCTGGTCATGCTCAAGCGAGGCGACGCCGACGTCGCCTACGTCCTGTCCGGAGAGCTGGCCGGCGAGGTGCAGCGCACCCCGGGGCTCACGCTCCGGCCCACGCCGTTCACGAGCACCCACTGGCTGCTCTTCGCCGACCAGTGGGATCCGAAGTCGCCCTGGCACGACCGTCGCGTGCGTCTGGCCGCCACGCTCGCCGTCGACCGTCAGG
>JBOHPM010000317.1:0-4334 GCA_050731715.1 Candidatus Rokuibacteriota bacterium | reverse complement strand
TTGGCCACGCCACGGATCTTCCCGCGCTCGCGGGAGAAGAACGTGACGACTCGATCGCTCTCGCCGAGCGGGAAGCTGCCGATCACGACGGCGGTCGCCTTGCCCAGGGCCATGTCAGGAGGTGAGCCGGAACCCGAACTCGCGAAGCGCGCGGTCATCCGTGCGCCAGCGGCGGCGCACCTGGACCGTCAGCCCCAGGAAGACCTGTATTCCGAAGAAGGCCTCCAGGTCCCGCCGGGCCGCCATGCCGATCTGCTTCAGCAGGCCTCCACCCTTGCCGATGAGGATGCCTTTCTGAGAATCGCGTTCGACGAAGACGGTGGCCCGGATATCGAGCCGCGGCGGCGCCGGGACCTCCACGAGCCCATCCACGCGCACGGCCACCGCATAGGGCACTTCGTCCCGCGTCAGCAGGAACACCTTCTCCCGCACCACCTCGGCCACGTAGAACGTCTCCGGCTGATCAGTGGCCGTATCGCCGGGAAAGAAGGCTGGATGGGCGGGCATGGCCCGCACGATCAGCTCCGTCAGACGGTCGCAATTGGTACCGTCCCGCGCGGAGATCGGCAGGATCTCGACGAATGCGTGGCGGACGCGCCAGGCCTCGATGAGCCCGAGCACCCGACCCTTGGGCTTGACCGCGTCCGCCTTGTTGAGCAGACAAAACGCCGGCGTCGAGCGGGCCTCGAGCGTGGCGAGCAGGAGCGGGTCGGGATGCGCGTGGGCGGTGGCATCCACGACGGCGCAGATCAGGTCAACGTCCTCGAGCGCCCGCTCCACCGTCCGGCGCATGAACTCGCCCAGCTTCCCGCTCGCGGTATTGAGACCCGGGGTATCGACGAAGACGATCTGAGCCCCGGGCACGTTCTTGACCCCGATGATCCGGTTACGTGTCGTCTGGGGCCGCGGGGTCACGATAGCCAGCTTTTCCCCCACGAGACGGTTCAGGAGCGTCGACTTGCCGGCGTTGGGCCGGCCGATCAGCGCGGCAAAGCCCGCCTTCGATGCGGAGCCGGCGTGTGACATGCTCAGATCGGCAGGAGGCCAGTCCACAGACGAGCGGGCGGTCGGCGCCGCCCCGCGCTCAGCAGGGCGCGCTCGCGTTCGTGCATGATGCCCGCCTCGACGGGATCACGGTCGTCGTACCCCACCAGGTGCAGCACCCCGTGAGTGACGAGCAGCTCGAGCTCCCTCGCGAAGGGCACCCCGAGGTGTCGAGCCTGACGCGCCGCCGTCTGGGCCGAGATCACCACCTGGCCCACCAGACCACCGAGCTCGGGCATCTCCAGGGGGAACGCCAGGACATCCGTCCGCCGGCTCACGCCTCGCCAGGCCCGGTTGAGCCGTCGGATGTCGTTGTCATCGACCAGAGCGACCTCGACCCGGGCGCCGGATCGTCCCAGCGCCACCAGGGCCCGCTCGGCGGCGCGGACGAGATGCCCTCGAGGGACGGCCACGCCGCGCGGGCAGCTCACCATCACCCGCGACATCAGTCAGGGCTGGCCGGGCGCGGCACCGTCGTCGCGGGACCGCGCGCTGTGGGCATCGTAGGCGCGGACGATGGCCGACACGAGATGGTGCCGCACCACGTCCTGGTCGTCGAAGTACACGAAGCGGATACCGGCGACGTCCTTGAGGATGTGCTGCACCTCGATGAGCCCCGAGCCGCGCGAGGCCGGCAGGTCGACCTGGGTGATGTCCCCGGTGATGACCATCTTCGAGCTGAAGCCCAAGCGGGTCAGGAACATCTTCATCTGCTCGGCCGTGCTGTTCTGGGCTTCGTCCAGAATGATGAACGAGTCGTTGAGGGTACGCCCTCGCATGTAGGCCAGCGGCGCGATCTCGATCGCGCCCTTCTCCATCAGACTGGCAACCTTCTCGGCCTCCAGCATGTCGTAGAGGGCATCATAGAGGGGACGCAGGTAGGGATGCACCTTCTCATAGAGGTCGCCGGGCAGGAATCCCAGGCGCTCGCCGGCCTCCACCGCCGGACGGGTGAGGACGATGCGCGCCACCTCCCGCTTCATGAGCGCCGAGACCGCCATGGCCACCGCCAGAAAGGACTTGCCGGTACCGGCGGGCCCGATGGCGAAGACCATGTCGGTCGACCGGATGGCCTCGACGTACCGCTTCTGCCCCACCGTCTTGGGGGCCACCCACTTCTTGCGCGAGGGGACGGGGATCGCGTCCGCGAACACCGACTTGAGGTCGGCCTCCTCGTCGTCGGCGAGCATGCGGAGGGCCGCGCGGACCTCGATGCTGCGTACCGGAGCGCCCGAGCGCACCAGGTCGGCCAACTGGGTCAGGGCCCGCTCGGCTCGGCGGACCTGCCGTTCCTCGCCCTTCAGCATCACGTCGTGGCCCCGGGCCACGATGCGTACGTCCAGCGCGCTCTCGATCATGCGGAGGTGGTCGTCGTTGCGACCCAGGAGCGGCAGGAGATCGACGTCCGGGGCCAGCGAGATACGTCGCGTGACGATGGTCGCTTCGCTCAACTCGGCCTGTTGTTCCCTTCCAAGTTTATCACGGTGATGCCGAGCTCCTGGAGCTGAGCCGGGCTCGCCGGGGCCGGAGCATCGGTCATCGGATCGACACCCCTCTGGGTTTTCGGAAACGCCATGACCTCGCGGATCGAGTCCTCGCCGGCCAGGACGGCCGCCAGGCGGTCCAGCCCGAAGGCGATGCCGCCCATGGGCGGCGCGCCGAACTCCAGGGCGTCCAGCAGGAATCCGAACTTGCTCCGCGCTTCATCCTTGCCGATGCCGAGGAGCTCGAAGACCCGCTGCTGCACGACGTGCTGGTGGATGCGGATGCTGCCCCCACCCGCCTCCTGACCGTTCACCACCAGGTCGTAGGCCTTGGCCAGCACCGCGCCGGGCTCGCGCTCCAGTCGCGGCAAGTCCGCGTCGCGCGGCGCGGTGAAGGGGTGGTGCATGGCCTGCCAGCGCCGCTCGTCCTCGCTCCACTCGAGCAAGGGGAAGTCGACCACCCACAGCACGGCGCAGACGCCGGCCGGGATCAGGCCGTACCGCGCGGCCAGGTCGACGCGGAATCGTCCGAGCACGGTGGTGGCCGTAGCCCGGCTGTCCCCGACCAGCAGCAGGAGGTCACCGGCCCCAGCCCCCAGGGCCGCGAGCAGCGCCGGCCGCAGCGGTTCGAGGAAGCGGGCAATGGGCGCCTGCAACCCGGCCTCGGTCACCTTGACCCAGACGAGCCCCTTGGCCCCCCAGGTCCGGGCGGTATTGACGAGGTCGTCGGCCTCCTTCCGGGACAGCCCGCCGGCCCCGGGCACGCGGAGGGCCTTCACGACGCCGCCGCCGGCGACGACCTGGGCGAACGTCTGGAACTCGCTGGATCGGAACAGGTCGGTCACATCGACCAGCTCCATACCGAAGCGCAGGTCCGGCTTGTCGGAGCCGTAGCGGTCCACGGCTTCGGCGTAGGGCAGCCGGGGGAACGGACGGGGGAGCTCGACCCCCCGCACCCGCTGGAAGATCTCGGCCACCATGCCCTCGATGAGCGGCAGGAAATCATCGCGGTCCAGGAACGACGTCTCGATGTCGATCTGGGTGAACTCGGGCTGGCGATCCTTGCGCTGGTCCTCGTCACGGAAACAGCGCACGATCTGGAAGTACCGCTCGAATCCGGCCACCATCAACAGTTGCTTGAACAGCTGCGGCGACTGGGCCAACGCGTACACGCTGCCGCGATTGAGGCGACTCGGCACCAGGAAGTCCCGGGCCCCTTCCGGCGTGGTGCGGACGAGGAACGGGGTCTCCACCTCGACGAACTCGTGCCGGTGCAGGTAGTCACGGGTCGCCCGGGCGACCGTGTCGCGCAGGGCCAGATTGCGGTACATGCGCGGCCGCCGGAGATCGAGATAGCGGTAGGTGAGGCGAGTCAGCTCGTCGATCTCGACCTCATCCTCGATCGGGAACGGCAGCGCGCGGGCGTCGTTGAGGACGCGGAGCTCGCGCACCTGAACCTCCACCTGCCCCGTCGCCAGTTTCGGGTTCTCGGTCCCGGCCGGTCGCCGCTGCACGACCCCCCGGACGGCCAGCACGAATTCGTTCCGGATCGCTTCGGCCTTGGCGTGGGCGGGTCCGCTGGTGTCGGGGTTGAACACGCACTGGGTGAGGCCGGTTCGGTCCCGCACGTCCACGAAGATGAGGCCGCCGTGGTCGCGTCGCCGGTGCGCCCAGCCCATGAGCGTCACCGCCTGGTCGGCGTGCTCCACCCGGAGCGCGCCGCAGGGATGCGAGCGGCGCCAATCGCCCAGCGGCTCACTCATCCCGACGCTCCGGCTCGCCGAACCAGCGGACGGGCGGTCGTCC
>JBOHPM010000316.1:0-4343 GCA_050731715.1 Candidatus Rokuibacteriota bacterium | reverse complement strand
TACGGGACCTGGAGCAGCCGCACCCACAGCCGGATCAGGGGCAGGTTGAGGATCAGGAGCATGAGGTTGCCCAGGTACATCGAGGCGATCAGGCCCCAGAAGATCTCCGGCCGCTGCTGGATGAGCAGGGGTCCCGGCCGGATGCCGTGGATCAAGAGCGCGGCAAAGATCAACGCGATGGAGGCGTTGCCGGGAATGCCGAGCGTGAGGAGCGGGATGAACGAGCTGGTGGCGGCCGCGTTGTTGGCGGCCTCCGGCGCGGCCACGCCTTCGATGGCGCCCTTGCCAAAGCGCTCGGGCTGGCGACTGAGCTTCTTCTCCAGGGCATAGGTCAAGAACGACGAGATGGTGGCGCCGCCGCCCGGCAGCACTCCGATCAGAAACCCGATCAGCGAGCCCCGCGTCATCGGGGCCGCCGCGGCCCGCCAGTCCTGGCGGCTGCCCAGTACCCCGCTGATCGTCGTCTTGAGGATCTCGGGCTTGGCGGTGCGCTCGATATTGATGAGCGCCTCGCCGATACCGAAGAGGCCCATGGCCACGATGACGAACTCGAAGCCCTCCGAGAGCTTGAAGAACCCGTAGGTGAAGCGGGGGCTGCCCACGATGGGGTCCAGCCCCACCGAACCCAGCAGCAGCCCGAGCGCCGCCATGCTGAGGCCTTTGGCCATCGAGCTCCCGCCCAGGTAGCCGACCATCATGAGCCCGAGCAGCAGGAGCGCGGCGTTCTCGGGGGCCCCGAACTTGAGGGCAAAGCTGGCGAGCGGCGGCGCCAGCAGCATGAGACCGATGATGCCGAGCGTGCCGGCCAGGAAGGACCCGATGGCGGAGACGGCCAGGGCCAGCCCGGCCCGGCCCCGGCGCGCCATCTGGTAGCCATCGATGCAGGTCACCACCGAGGCCGCCTCCCCCGGGATATTGAGGAGGATCGACGTCGTCGAGCCGCCGTACATGGCTCCGTAGAAGATCCCGGCGAGGAGGATGACGGCCGACGTGGGTGGCATGCCGTAGGTCACCGGCAGCAGGAGCGCGATCGTCGCCGGAGGACCCAGGCCGGGCAGCACGCCGATGGCGGTGCCGACCAGGGCCCCGAGGAAGCAGTAGATGAGGTTGACGGGCGTGACGGCGACGGCAAACCCGTGGATCAGGCCGCCCAGGAAGTCCATGGCGCTCTCAGCGTGCGAGAAGCCCGGCGGGCAGGGGGACGCCGAGCCAGACCGCGAACAGCACGTACGACCCGGCGGCCGCGAGCAGCGCGATGCCGAGCGCCAGCGGCCAAGGGTGAGGCTCCGTAACCCGGAGCATGAAGAGCACCAGCCCGAAGGTGGCCATCGGGTAGCCCACCGTCTCCACGACGAGCGAGTAGACCGCGAGGAGGGCGACGAGCGCGACGACCCTGCCGAGCCCGCCCCCCGGTCGGGCGGCTCCGGGGACCCGCCACGCGATCAGGAGCTGGCCGAGCTGCACGAGAGCCGACGTCCCCAGGGTCAGGCTCACCCACCAGGGAAAGAAGCCGGGCCCCGGATTGCGGACGACGCCGAAGGACAGCAGGCGGGCCGACTCGAACGCCGCCAGGCCGGCAAACAGCAGCAGCGCCACGGCCGCGACCGCGTCGCCTCTGGCCATCACCCGGCGCGGCCTACTTGGCGCCGGCCGCTATCGTGGCGTGCTGCTCCCACTCCTCCCGCCAGGTCTTCTCGAACTCCTTCCCCCCCTGGAAGTGCACCTCGTCGCCCAGGCTCTTGATCAAGGCCTTGAACGACCGGTCCTCGCTGAGCTTCTTGAAGGCGGTCTCGAGCTTGTCCACGACTGCCGGCGGCGTGCCCTTAGGGGCCAGCACCGAGCGCCACATCGTGAAGACGACGTCGAACCCCTCTTCCTTCATCGTGGGGACGTTGGGGTAGTCGGGATGCCGCTTGACGTCGGTGTTGGCGAGGAGCCGCATCTTGCCGGCCGCGACCTGCGGCGTGAGCTGGGCCGTGAAGCCGAACGTCGCGTCGGCATGGCCCCCAAGGACCGCCAGCAACGACGGCCCGCCGCCGTCATGGGGGATGTTGTTGTACTCGAAGCCGGCCGCCTTGCCCAGCAGGCGCATGGGCAGGTCGGCGGCGCCCCAGGGGCCGGTGTTCGCGAAGTTCAGCTTGCCCGGGTTCTTCTTGGCGTAGTCCACGAGCTCCTTGAGCGACTTGTACGGCGCGTCGGTGCGGACGGCGATGAAGGGGGCGCTGTAGTTGATCCGGCACACCGGCACGAACTGATCGGGCCCGATGGGCGCCTTCTGCACGAGCGCGAACGTGGTGTTGGGACCCGACCCGCCGAAGAGCAGCGTGTAACCGTCAGCCTTGGCGCGAATCACCTGCTGCGAGCCAACGGCGCCGCCTCCGCCCGGCTTGAGCACAACCAGGAGCGCCTGGCCCAGGTACGAGTGGGCCACGCTGGCCACGGCGCGGGCCGTGAGGTCGTGCGAGCCACCTGGCCCGAACGGCAGGACCAGCTCGACCGGCTTGCTCGGGAAATCCTGGGCGGACACGGTGAGCGCGCCGGGCAGGATCACCGCGAGCATGGTCAGGATCAGGGGCAGCGCGCGCTTGTCTCGCATGGAACGCCTCCTCTCATCGCACCGGCGTCGATGCCGCTCACGGGCCGGGGCCTGGTGGGCACCAAGATAGTGGCGGCCCGCGCCGAATGCAATAAGACTTGAGCGTCTCGCACCGCTCGTATAGAGTGCCTGGCGCCGCGCCGGGAGGGGGTCACCATGAAGCAGATCGAGGTGGGCATCATCGGGACTGGCTGGATCGGCGAGATCCGGGCCCACACCTGCGCCCGCCATCCGCTGGTCTCCGGGCTGCACCTGGCCGAGATCGACGAGGCCCGCCTGCGTCGCATCGCCAAGGAGACGGCTGCCCGCACCGCCACCACCGACTACCGCGAGCTCCTGGCGCGCCCGGAGATCGACGCCATCATCGTGTCCACCACGCCGGAGACGACCCACTACCCGTTCACCCGCGACTGCCTGCTGGCCCGCAAGCACGTGTTCCTGGAAAAGCCCATGGGGCTCGAGCTCAAGGAGGCCGACGAGCTCATGAGCCTGGCCCGCGAGCACAACCTCAAGCTCACCATCGGCTACACCCAGCGCTTCAATCCCAAGTACGCCTACGTCAAGAAGTGCCTGGACGACGGCACCCTGGGCCGGCCCGTCACCGCACTGGTGAGCCGCAACATCTCGCGCTCCCTCGGCAACAAGATCGGTGGCCGCATCCGGCTCTCACCCGCGGTGATGGAGGCCACCCACGATCTCGACTTTCTCCTGTGGTGCCTGGAAGGGCACCGGCCGGTGCGTGTCTACTCCGAGTGCGTCTACCGGATCATGGAGCGCGAGCACGGCGTCCCCGACTGCCAGTGGATCGTGGTCACCATGGACGACGGCACCGTGTTCACCATCGGGGCCGGCTGGGCCCTGCCACCCGGCTACCCGCACTTCTCCTCGGCCACTATCGAGTTCGTGGCCACCGAGGGGGCCCTGCTCATCGACGACAGCCATCGCGACATCGTGCTCAACACGATGCAGAAGGGCATGGTCCTGCCGCTCAGCACCATGCCGGGCGAGCAGGTCGCCCACGTCTACCAGGGGCCCATGGAGGCGGAGACCATCCACTTCATCGAGGGGGTGGCGCTGAACCGGGCGCTCCTGGTGACGCCCGAGCAGGCCCGGCAGGTTATGGAGGTGACGCTGGCCGCGGATCTGTCAGCCGAGCGTCACACCCCGGTGAGCCTGCCGCTCGACAAGTAACATAGACTCAGGAGGGCCATGAACCAGGACCTCCGGCATTTCGTCGCCGAGTACGATCGCGCGTTTCCCGGCGAGGTCGTCCGCGTCGCGGATCCGGTCGGCCTCGAGCACGACGTGATGGCGGTCGTCCTCGAGTACGAGCGCCGCCGCCGCTGGCCGATCCTTCTCTTCGAGCGCGTTCACGGCCACGACATTCCCATCGTGGCCAACGTGGTGGCGAGCCGGCGCGCCCTGGCCTTCGCGCTGGGCGTGCCCGAGGCCGCGCTGGCCGCCGAGTACGCCCGACGGATCAAGGACCGGATCAAGCCGGTGGTGCTTCCCGAGGCGCCCTTCCGGCAGCGCGTCGTCACCGGGGACGCCGTCGATCTCGACGCCCTGCCCATCCCCCTGTACTTTCCTGGCGATGCCGGCCGCTACCTCACCGCCGGAATGCTCGTCGCCCGCGACCCCGACACCGGCGTGGAGACGGAGGGCTATCACCGCTTCCAGGTCAAGGGCCGGAACCGGATGGGCGTGAGCCTGCACTCGCGGCGCCGGATGTTCGAGTACCAGCGAC
>JBOHPM010000315.1:0-4373 GCA_050731715.1 Candidatus Rokuibacteriota bacterium | reverse complement strand
CGAAGCTCTGGCCGGGCCGCTTCTGGATCGCCTGCATGAGCTCGTCAGGCGTGAATACCGGCTGGCCGGCCACGGCGACCACCTGATCGCCGGGCTTGAGCCCGGCCCGCTCGGCGGGCGAGTCGGGGTTGACCGCCCCGATGTAGGGAATGAGGCGGGGACCGGCGCCGATCTCCCATACCTCGTTCTCGTCGCGGAAGATGGGATCGCGCACGCTGGTGAGCTTCGGCGTCACCGTCACGGTCAGCGAATGGTCGGCCCGGCGCAGTTTCATGACGAGGGGACGACCGCGGGAGCCGCTGACGGCCCGCTCCACGTCCTCCCAGTAGGCGACGGTCCCGCCCCCGATGCTCTCGATGACGTCGCTCGTCTTGATTCCGGCCGCCGCGGCCGGTCCGCCTTCGCTGACCCGTCCCACCCCGGGTGACCAGACGGGCCGTCCCATGGTGCCCAGCACGAGGATGAAGATCACCGCGGCCAGCACGAAGTTCATTCCCGGACCCGCGAACACGATGAGAAAGCGGACCCACAGGGGCTTCAGGGCAAAGGCCTTGGCCGGATCCCAGGGCAGGGCGGCCCCGCTCTCCAGCGGGTTCTCTTCGCCCATCATCTTCACGTAGCCACCCATGGGGATCGCGCTCAGGCAGTACTCGGTCTCCTTGCCCCGCCAGCGCAGCAGCACGGGACCGAAGCCGATCGAGAAGCGCTCCACCCCCACACCCGCCCACCGGGCCACCAGGAAGTGACCAAGCTCGTGAATCAGGATGAGCACGCCGATGACGATGACGAACGAGAGGACAGTGGTCACGAGGATCTACCGCCTTCCGGACATCGCGTGCACGAACGCCGTCGTCCGCCCACGGGTGTCCGCGTCGATGGCCACGCAGTCTTCGATGCCCTGGGGGTCGCCGGCCGCGCACGCCCCCAGCGCCCGCTCGATCAGCTCGGGGATCGCGACGAAGGGGATCGCCCGGTCCAGAAACGCCGCGACCGCGACCTCGTTGGCGGCATTGAGGATCACCGGGGCCGCGCCCCCCCGCTCCAGGGCGGCGCGGGCCAGGGTCAGGCAGGGGAAGCGCACGGTGTCCGGCTCGAAGAAGGTGAGCTGGCCGACTCGGCTCAGGTCCAGCCGGCTCGCCGGCGCCGGTCGGCGCTCCGGGTAGGTCAGCGCGTAGAGAATCGGCACCCCCATGTCGGCCACGCCGAGCTGGGCGATCACCGAGCCGTCGATGTACTCGACCATCGAATGCACGATCGACTGCGGATGCACGATCACCTGCACCTGGTGGGGCTCCATGTCGAACAGCCAGCGCGCCTCGATGATCTCCAGTCCCTTGTTCATGAGGGTGGCGGAGTCGATGGTGATCTTCGGTCCCATCCGCCACGTCGGATGACGGAGCGCGTCCTCCACCGTCACCCGCGCGAACCCCTCTCGGGGCAGCTCGCGGAAGGGCCCGCCCGACGCGGTCAGCAGCACCCGGTGGACATCGCTCCTATTGTGCCCGACGAGGCACTGAAAGATGGCGCTGTGTTCGGAGTCGACGGGGAGCAGCGCCGCCCGGTGCCGGCGAGCCGCGGCCGTCATCAGGTGACCAGCCATGACCAGCGGCTCCTTGTTGGCCAGGGCCACGGTGCGCCCAGCCTCGATCGCGGCCATCGTGGGCAGCAAGCCGGCAGCGCCCACCAGCGCGGAGACCACGACGTCGGCCGCGACCTGGCGAGCCAGGGTGGCCAGGCCCTCAGGCCCGGCCAGCAGCTCAGGACCCGACGCGGGCAGGAGCCGGGCCAGCCGGTCGACGGCGTCCGGCTCCAGCAGGGCCACCGCCTGGGGCGTGTACTTGCGGCACAGATCGGCGATGGCCTCGACATTCGATCCCCGCGCGGCCAGCCCGGCCACCGCGAACTCGTCGGGGAAGCTCGAGACCAGTTCCAGCGTGCGAAGCCCGATCGAGCCCGTTGCGCCCAGCACCGTGACCCGCTTCACGCCCCGGCTCCCAGCACGGCATAGTAGTAGAGGGCGGGCGCGTTGAGCAGCAGGCCGTCCACGCGGTCGAGCACTCCGCCGTGGCCGGGGATGAGATGGCCGGTGTCCTTGACGCCCACGCTGCGCTTGATCACGGACTCGGCCAGATCTCCGATCTGCCCGACAAGGCCCAGCAGCGCCCCCGCCCCGAGGGTCGCCAGCAGGTGCCATTCGGGCAGGAGCCAGGCGCCCAGGATCAGGGCGCCGAGCAGAGAGGCCGCGACCTGGGCGACCGCGCCCTCGACGGTCTTGTTGGGGCTGATCGCCGGCGCCAGCTTGTGGCGTCCCAACGACGAGCCAACCGCGTAGGCCGCCGATTCACCCAGCCAGGTGATGCCGACGAGCAGGAGGATCAGGGCCGCGCCGTCGGCCAGCCCGTACAAGAGAAGCACGTGACCCAGGAACCAGCCCACGTACACGACGGCCAGGAGTGAGGTCGCCACGGGCTCGATGGACAGGGTCTCGCGCTTGCGCAGCACGGCGGTGAACAGCACCGCCACCCCCAGCGTGAGGACGATCATGGCCGCCGGCGGCTCCCGGTGCGGCAGCGCGAAGCTCACTGTCACCGCCACCGTCACGGCCGGACCCAGCCGCGGGTAGGTCGGGACCCCGGCGCCCTCGAAGAGTCGCGCCAGCTCCCACGCCGCGGCGCCGGCTACGGCCGCCACGAAGCCGACGAAGAGCCACTGCGGTCCCCGGGTCACCATCCACACGAAGAGCGGGATGAAGATCAGGGCGCTGGCTACGCGCTTCCCGACATCGGCGGAGAGCCGCTCGCGGCCCACGCTCATGACGGCCGCGCCCACGTCACACCCCGCCGAAGCGGCGGGTCCGCCCCTGGAAGTCGGTCACCGCACGGTACAGATCGATCGGGGAAAAATCCGGCCACAGCGTCGGCGTCACCCACAGCTCGGTGTAGGCGATCTGCCACAGCAGGAAATTCGAGACGCGCAGCTCGCCGCTGGTCCGGATGAGCAGGTCGGGGTCCGGGATACCAGCCGTGTAGAGTGCGCTGCTCACATCCTTCTCGGTGATCGCCCCCGCGGCCAGCTCCCCCGTCGCCACCCGCTGGGCCAGGGCCCGGAACGCGTCCACCAGCTCGTCGCGGCCGCCGTAGTTGAAGGCCATGATGAGGTTCAGCCCGGTGTTGTGCCGCGTGGCGTCCACCACGCGCTCGATCCCACGACGCAATGCCGCCGGCACCCCGGCCGGACGGCCGATGACGCTGAGGCGGACGTTGCGCGCCATCAACTCACGCAGCTCCCGGGCCATCGACTCCTCGAGGAGCTTCATCAGGGTCGACACCTCGGCCTCGGGCCGGTTCCAGTTCTCGGTCGAGAATGCATAGAGCGTCAGGTAGCGTAGCCCGAGCTCGCCGGCCGCGCGCACGATGGCCCGCGCGGTCTTGACGCCCTGGCGGTGCCCGGCCACCCGGGGCAGGCCGCGGCTGGTGGCCCAGCGCCCGTTGCCATCCATGATGACGGCGACGTGCTCGGGGAGAGGCCGGCCGCGCACGAGGGCCAGGAACTCGTGTGCGGTGAGCGTCGGCTCCTCGGTGGGCGGGAGCGATCTACGCGTCCGTAGGGCCATGTCCGTTCATCGTATTAGAACGCCAGGATTTCCTGCTCCTTTTTCTTCAGGAGCTCGTCGACTTTGGCGATGTATTTGTCGGTGGTCTTCTGGATCTGGTCGTGGCCGCGGCGCTCCTCGTCCTCCGAAGCCTTCTTGTCCTTGCCCATGGCCTTGAGTCTGTCATTCGCCTCACGGCGGATGTTGCGCACGGCGACCCGGGCCTCCTCGGCGATCTTGTGCACGGTCTTGGCCAGCTGCTTGCGGCGCTCCTCGGTCAAGGGTGGCAGGCTGAGACGGATGACTTTCCCGTCGTTGACGGGGGTGAGCCCGAGGTCAGATTTCATGATGGCCTTTTCGATCGCTCCCAGCTGGGCCGACTCCCAGGGCTGGATGACCAGCGTGCGGGCGTCGGGCACGGACACGGAGGCGGTCTGCGTCACCGGCGTCGGCGTGCCGTAGTAGTCGACGCGCACGGTCTCCAGCAGCGCGGTCGACGCACGCCCGGTGCGCACGGCTGCGAAATCACGGCTCAGGGTCTCCAGGGTTCCATTCATCCGGGCCTCGATGTCATTCAGCAGCGCTTGCATACTACCCCTCCGAGGTATGACTCACGCTGACACGATCGATCCCACCGGCTCCCCGAGGACGATCCGCTTGATGTTGCCCGAGCGGGTGAGATCGAACACGATGATGGGCAGCCCGTTCTCCATGCACAGCGAGATCGCGGTGGAGTCCATGACTTGCAGTCGTCGATTCAGCACGTCGTGGTACGTCGTCC
>JBOHPM010000314.1:0-4374 GCA_050731715.1 Candidatus Rokuibacteriota bacterium | reverse complement strand
CTTCGGGGGTGACGAACACCCACCCGTATGCGCTGGCTGGATCCGTGGGGTTCGGCACCGGCTGGGCCCGGGCCTACGCCGAGGGCGAGCTGATGATGCACATCGTGGCGCTCCGAGAGACCAAGGCGGCAAGCCCCAAGAGCAATCCGACCGCCAGCGCCCCGGCGCCACAAATCGCCGACAAGCCGCGTGACGATGCCGAGCGTGTTCGCCAGCAGGCCACCGACAAGGCCTGGTTCGGCGCGCCGGCCGTGCCGGGACAGGTCGGCGCCACCCGGCCGCAGCCAGCACCGCTTCCGGGGCCGACGCCCGCCGACTCGGCGGCGATGAGCGGCCCGATCCAGCAGGTCGCCGAGAAACCCTCGGCTGACATCAACGCCACCCGGGCCCCGATGGCGGACAAGGCGTGGTTCGGGGGGGGCTATACGCGCTGACGCGGGACGGTGCTACTCGAGGACGACGAATCCGTCCAGGAACGCGGTGAGGTCGGCGCGATACTGCTCGAAGGTGCCGGCGAAGGTGTAGGTCACGACCTGAACGGCCCCCCGCGGCCCGGTGTAGTAGTAGCCGTAGTAGATGAAGGGGCCCATCGCGCCAGTGCCCTCGGACTGCAGCAGCAGCACCGGTACGCCGTTCACGGTTTTCTTCTCTTCCCGGGTGATCCGGGCGTCGGGCGCTTCCCGGCGCGCGTTGTTGATCACGATCTGCTTCCAGCTGTCAGGGGTTATCTTGGTGGGCTCGGAGACGATGAGGGCTCCGGCCTGGCCGCTGGCGTGCATGAACTCGTGCTCGGCGGCAGCGTTCTGCTTGGGGTCGGTGAGACGCCAGCGCGCCCGGTCGATCCAGATCCCGTACGGAACCTGCCGGCCGGCCAGCAGCATCGTGGCTCCGGGCGGCCTGACGGGAGCGGCCGCGGGTGCCGGGCCGGCCGCCTTGCCTTCCTCCACATACTTCCAGCTGCCGTTGGGCTGCAGGACCACGAATCGCCCGTCCTGGGTGACGGCTCTGAGGCTCTGATTCGCCGCCTTGACGACCTGCCCCGACGCGGGGCTGGCGAGCAACCCCAGGAGCAGCAGGGCGGCTGCGCCCACCCGCTTCATAGTGCGTTTTCACCAGAATGACGTATCACGTCACCACTATGCACGACCGCATGGAGCGAGTAAACTTTCTGACGCGTCTCATTCGACAACTATGATTCAGATCGCTCTACTGATTCTTCTGCTGGTGACTCTGCCGGCGACTGCGGCCGCGCGCGGGGTGGAATCTCTCAAGGCCGGAAACGAGGCCGTCACCCGGGGTGACGCCGAGGCTGCCCTCGCACACTACACGCGAGCCATCGAGGACCAGCGCCTGGCCCCGCACGACTTGAGCCTCGCCTATCGTAGCCGGGCGGCCCTGTACCTCCGCAGCGGGCACCACGATCGGGCCATCCAGGATCTGGACGCCGCCATCCGGCTCGACCCCACCGACGCCAGCGCGTTCAACAACCGGGGCCGTGCCTACAGCCATCGCGGCGAATACGACCGGGCCATCGAGAACTACACGGACGCTGTGCGCCTGGACCCGGGCTTCGCCGAGGCCTACTACAATCGGGGCCTGGCCTACCGGCGCACGGGCGAGCATGACCGGGCGATCCAGGACTACGACGTCGTGATCCGCCTCAACGCCCAGGATGCCAGCGCCTTCAGCAACCGCGGCAACGCTTACAGCGCCAAGGAGGAGTGGGACCGGGCCATCCAGGATTACGACGCCGCCATCCGGCTCAACGCGAGCTTCGCCGACGCCTTCTACAACCGCGGCGTCGCGCTCCGCAAGAAGGGTCTGCTCGACAAGGCCATCCAGGACTTCGATGCCGCCCTCCGGCTCGACCCCAACGACAGCATGGCCCTGACGAACCGCGGGTTGGCGTACACTTTCAAGCGGCAGGACGACCGGGCGATCCAGGACTACGACGCCGCGATCCGGCTCGACCCCGGCAACGCGGTGGCCTTCTACTACCGCGGTAATGCCTATCGCAACAAGAACGAGGGCAATCGCGCCATCCAGGACTACGACACCGCTCTGCGACTCGACCGGAATTATGCCGCGGCCTACAACAATCGGGGCATCGCGTACTACAACCGGGACGAGTGGGACCGGGCGATCGCGGACTACGACGTGGCTATCGGCCTCGAGCCGGGCAGCGCCCTGTACGTCCTGAATCGGGGGCTGGCCTACAGCGGCAAGGGCGACTGGGAGCGGGCGATCCGGGACTACGATGCGGCCATCCGCCTGAACCCGCACGGCGCCGACGCCTTCTTCGAGCGGGGGCTGGCCCACACGAAGCAGGGCGCCTGGGAGCAGGCCGTTCGGGACTTCGACGCCGCCGTCGGCCTCAACGAGAAAAACGCCGCGAACTATTTCTCACGCGGGCGTACCCGATTCTATCTGGGGTACTTCACCGCCGCCCAGCCCGACCTGGCCAAAGCCGTGGAGCTGGCCCAGAACAACCCCTACAACCCCCTCTGGCTCTACCTGGCACGCGTCCGCAGCGGACAAGAGCCGAAGGAAGCGCGGGATGAGCTGGCGGCACACGCCAAGCGCCTCAACCTGGCCCGCTGGCCGGCGCCGCTCTACGCCGTGTACCTGGGCAACGCGACGCCCGCCGCGGTGCTCGCCTCAGCGGCGGACAACGATTCCCAGCGGCACCGGCAGCAGCTCTGCGAGGCGTACCTCTACCTGGGTCAGCACGCGGTGATCCGGGAGGATCAGCAGGACGCGCAGCGGATGCTCAAGAGCGCGGCATCGACGTGTCCGCCGACGACCAGCGACTACGCCAGCGCGCAGGCCGAGCTCAAGCGCCTGGCTCGCTGAGGCTCACACCACTCAGCGGCCCCTGTAGGGCCCGACGGCTCCCGGCCCCGGGATCAGCCCCAGGGCGCGGGCTTCCTCCTCAGAGTAGATGCGCAGGGGACCTGGTCCTGCCCGCTGGTGGCCGTTGATCAGGTTGTTGTCGATGAGGAACTTGACCGCCGCGGTCCGGTCCTGCTGCGCCTGCTCGACGATGGCCGCGCAAGGAATGAAGGCCCGATCCGTGCGGCCGGCCATGATGCTGCACCGCCAGTCGATATCGGCCGGGTTGATGCCGCCTGGCTTGCGGCTGGCCTCGGCGATCTCTCCGTCCCGCGCGGCGACCTCCGATGGGAACGACAGCGGGCAGACTGCGGACGCGAGCAGCGACAGCAGTCCAATCCCCGCGACTCGGCGGAGCTTCATGCGCGAGGGCAGGCTACGTCCGTGCCCCCGGGGTGTCAATGTGCAGCGAGATACGTGCCCGGGGAACCTGTAAGATCCCTCGACGATTTAGCGCAGGAGGGTCGCTGGTATAATCCCGCCCGGCCCGCACAGCGGGCCAAGAAACGGAGGAGCTCCATGCCAGACACTATCGCCGATGGGCTGAGCCGCCGCGACATGCTGCGCGCCGGGAGCGTGGCCGCCGCCGGCTACTGCCTGGCCGCCGATCCGGTCCTCGCCCAGGCCATCAAGACCGACGCGGCGGGGCTGCAGGCGGGCGACACGACGGTCAAGATCGGGAGCTACGAGATGCCCGTGTACTATGCGCAGCCGGCCGCCGGGCCGGCGGCCCCGATCGTCCTGGTCCTCTCCGAGGTCTGGGGCGTTCACGAGTACATCAAGGACGCCTCTCGCCGCTTCGCCAAGGAGGGCTTCTGCGCGGTGGCGCCCGAGCTCTTCAAGCGGGAGGGCGGCGTCAGCCACATGACGAACGTCCAGGACATCCTCAAGATCGTCCTGGCCGTGCCCCGCAAACAGATCCTCGACGACTGCGCGGCGGCCATCAACTGGGCCGAGAAGCGGCCGAATGTGGCCAAAGCCGCCGGAGTCACCGGCTGGTGCTGGGGCGGCTCCACCGTCTACCAGGTGGCCGCCACCAATCCCGATATCAAGGCCGCGGTGGTCTGGTACGGCCCGCCGGCCCGGCCCTATCCGGACACCCCGACCCCGGTGACCGGCTTCGACCTGGTCAAGGACATCAAGGTCCCCTTCCTCGGGCTCTACGGGGAGAACGACAAGAACCCGACACCCGAGGACGCCAAGAAGTTCGGTGAGATGCTGAAACAGCACAACAAGAACGTCGAGATCGTCGTCTACCCCGGGGCCGGCCACGCCTTCCATGCCGACTATCGGCCGTCCTACAACGCGCAGGCGGCCGCCGACGCCTGGAAGCGCTGCGTCGCGTTCTTCAAGAAAAATCTGAAAGCCTGAGTGGCTGTCGCTCCGCCCGGCGCCGTCACCCGGCGCCCGGCGGGGCCAGCCTGCCTTCGGACCGACGAGGTGACCCATGTACGAGGTCTACGCCCTCAAATACGCCGAGCG
>JBOHPM010000313.1:0-4384 GCA_050731715.1 Candidatus Rokuibacteriota bacterium | reverse complement strand
ACGTGAACGACGCCGGGCACCCGTGGCTCGAACATCTTCCAGTAGGCGGCCATGCCGGTCGCGCTCATCGAATGCAGCGTCACGCCGTGGTAGGCGTGGTGTCGCGCGATGATCTTCACCTTCTCCGGCTTGCCGCGCGCCTTCCAGTAGAATCGCGCCGTCTTGAACGCCGATTCGTTGGACTCGGCGCCCCCCGACGTGAAGAACACCGCCTGCATGTTGTCGTAGGCCAGCTCCATCAAGCGTCGGGCGAGGTTGATAGCGGGCAGATTGGAGGAGCCGACATAGGCCGAGAAATAGGCCAGCTCTCGCATCTGTTCGGCCGCCGCCTCGGCCAGCTCGGCGCGGCCGTGACCCACGTTCACGTTCCAGAGGCCGCTGAGCCCGTCGATGTATTCGCGTCCACCGAGATCGAACACCGTGGCCCCCCGCCCCCGCACGTAGATCGTCGGCTCGGCGGCGTCAACCGGGTGGTGCAGCGGATGGATCAGGTGGTCCTGGTCGGCCTTGATCAGCTCGGCGGCAGTCAACGCCATCGGGTCCTCCAATCGCCCTCGGGTAGGGGGAGCGCGCGTGTCCTCGGCCCGCGGTACCAGTACGCCCAGGCCCGTACGCGGCGCCCGTCGACGCGCCTCACCGGGGTCGTACGGCGCTCGAAATTGTACCCTTCCTCGCGATCGATGTCGGCGAGAACTTCCGGCCGCGCCAGGCGATAGAGCTCGCCCTGCACGCGGTCACTCCCCTCGACCAGCCCGGGATACCGGCCCAACGAGAGCAGCCGTCCCTGGACCGCGGCCGGCGCGACGAAGCTCGCGGCCCCGGCCAGAAATCGGTGCCGCGACAATCCCTTCATGAGCGTGCCGTACGCGAACAGTAGCGCCGGTGGAGCGGGGTGGGCGGGGCCCCCGGAAACCCGTTTCCCTGCAACTCTCCTCGCCGCGCCCATTGATGGCTCCGCGCAACGCGACCGACGCCGCCGCCCTCGTGGTCTCCGGGGGCCCCGCCCACCCCGCTCCGGCGCCCGCTGACGCTTCAGGGTGCAGCGTCGCTCGCGGAGGCCTTGAGCACGGCGGCCAGGAATTCCGGCTCGGGCAAGGCCCCTTCGAACTGCACGCGATCGTTGATGACGACCTTGGGCACGGCCATGACCTGGTAGGCGCGACTCAGGTCGGGGAACTCCGTCGCCTCGATCGCGATCGATCGCACATGCTCCGAGGCGACGGCCATGTGCTGGGCCAGGCGGACCGCCCGGGGGCAATGGGGTCAGGTCGGCGTGGAGAAGACCTTGATGTCGACGTCGCTGGTCAGGCCGGCCAGGGCCGTCTTCGTCGCCTCGGCCAGCGCGGGCTCGCCCGTGGAGGCGACGATGATGGCGTCGATCAGGTTGCTGAACTCGTACCCCAGGGGCACGCCGTAGAAGCGGATACCGTAGTCGCGCGCGCCCTCCACCACGATCGCCGGTACGCGGTCGACCCCGTAGGCCGCGGCCCGCGCGCGGTCGATGGCCAGGTTCAACACCTCCACGCCGAGCGCGTCGCTGAGCGCCGCCACCTCACGCACGAGCTGCTCGTTCCGGGCGCACAGGTCAGCCGCGGCCAGCGACTGCGAGAAGACGATGAGCTTGACCGGATCCTTGAGCTGTCCAAACACGTTGCGGATCTCTTGCTCGTTCTGCGGCGTGAGGATGGCCATGGCCCGATTATACCGGCGATTCCCGCTCGCGTCGGGTGCGGGCGTAGATGACAGAAGGCCCGCGGCCGGTCCGGGCGTGGTGCAGGGCGCGGGCGAGCTCGTCCTCGCTCAGCGCTACCACACCGAGTGGCGCTTCGCCGGCGCCTTCGCCGAGCCCGATCAGCATCACCGACACGTCCAGCCGCCGCGCCGTCGCCACCGCGTCGCCGGCCGCGGCCAGGGCCACGGGATCGGTGAAGGCGACGGCGCAGCTACCAGGGCGCGCCAGGGACGCGGCCACGGCGGCGGCGGGCGCGAACGGCTGCCCGGGCTCGCTCGCGCCGATCAGCAACTCGTTCGGCCCGACAGTCTGCCACGCTGCGGCCACCACCGCCGCCTGAGGCCCCTCGTCGGCCGTGGCGATGGTGCCCGCCGGCATGAGCGCTCTGACGACTTCCACCGTGCGCGCCGGGGTCAGCCCCCCCGACGGAGCCGCGGCCCGGCGGGCCCGCTTGAGACGATCGAGCTCGGCGACGTCCCAATCAGCGCGCGGCCGGTCGCGGAGCCGCGGCGCCAGCTCCTCGATGATCAGGGCCACGCCACCACCCACGCGGACCACGCCCGCCCCTCCGGCCACGCCGCCCGGCGCGGCGCCGAGGTCGAGCCGGGGCAAGGCCACGGGCCAGGTCACGGCCATGTCTTCACGGGGGTCGAGGCCGGCGGTGACGATCAGATCGGCCCGCGCGAGCAGGGCCTCGCCCTCGTCGAGCAGGCCCAGCATGAGCGGGTGAGGATCGGGCAGGATGCCTTTGCCTTTGCGCGTCGCCAGGGCCGGCATGGGCACGGCCTCGGCCAGCGCGCGCAGCCACCGACCCGCGTCGCGACACCCGAGCCCGATCACGAGCACGGGCCGCTGCGCTGACGTCAGAACCCGCGCGGCCTCGTCGAGGATGGCCGGCGCCGGTCCCTCGACCGCATCGGGCTCGACGGGCGCCGCTGGCGTCCCAGCGCCCGTGGCCTCCGCCGCGGCCAGAGCGGGTGGCAGCACGAGGTGCACGGGTCCCCGCGGATCGTCGAGGGCCACACGCAGCGCTTTCACGACGGCCTCGCCCGCCGACTCACTCGTCGGGCAGACGACCGCGAGATGGGGGGCGGACGCCACCGTGTGGGTTCGATCGGAGATCAGGAGCAGAGGCGCGCGGGCGGCCGCCGCGTAGTCGAGCCCGGCGAGGGTCCCCACCGCACCGGGGCCCGACAGCACCAACACCCCAGGCCCCTCGCCGAGCTCCCCGCTGACGGCGGCCATCACCGCCGCCGTGGCGTGAGCGCCCGTCTCCACCACGACCAGGCCGCGGGCGCGGAGGGCGACGACAAGCGGGTCACCGGAGGATCCGGGCCCCGCCGTGAAGACGCGCGTCACGCCCCCCGCGGTGAGCTCGTCGGCAACGACGTCGGCGACGGAGCGCGGCACCTATTGAGTTGGGGGGCCCAGCCCCGGGCGCCCCAGACCCCCCGCGCTCGTCACGCCCCGGGGAACCCGGGGCGCTTCGCGGCACGCCGACATGCTCCTACCCGGTGAGGCGCTCGAAGATCGGCCGCATGCGGTCCAGCGCCGCGCGCAGGTTGGCCTCCGAGTTCGCGTAGGAGAAGCGGAGATAGCCCTCCCCGTACTGGCCGAACGCGGTCCCGGCCAGCGCCGCCACCCCGGCCTCGTTCAGCAATCGCTCGGCGACCTCCGCCGACGAGCGGCGCGTGCCCGTGATGTTGGGGAATACGTAGAAGGCGCCCCGGGGTCGCGCGCACTTCACGCCGGGCAAGCGGTTCAGGCCGTCCACGAACAGGTCCCGGCGTCGCCTGAACTCGGCTACCATCCGGGCCGTGGGCGTCTGGTCCCCCTGCAGCGCGGCGATACCGGCGAGCTGGACGAAGGACGCCGTGCACGAGTTCGAGTTGACCATGAGCCGGGTCACGTGCTCGGCCAGCGACGTCGGCATCACCCCGTAGCCCAGGCGCCAGCCCGTCATGGCATACGACTTCGAGAAGCCGTCGAGCAGGATGGTGAGGTCGCGCATGCCAGGCAGGCCCATGATGGACACGAACTCACCCTCGTACAGGAACTGGCGGTAGATCTCGTCGGCGAGCACCGGAATGGACCGGGCGGCAGCCAGGGCGGCGATGCGCTCGATCTGGCGACGGTCCAGCACCCCGCCGGTGGGATTCTCCGGGGAGTTCATGATGATGAGCCGCGTCCGCGAGGACAGCCTGGCCTCGAACAGGTCGAGGTCGAAGCCGAAGCCGGTGTCCTCGCGCAGCGGGATCGGCACCGGCGTGCCGCCGACGAAGTTGATGACCGACTCGTAGATGGGAAAGCCGGGGTTGGGGTAGATCACCTCGTCGCCGGCGCCCACCAGCGCCAGGATGGTGAAGAACATGATCGGCTTGGCCCCGGGCGTTACCACCACCTCGTCTGGCGACACCGGCACCCCGCGGGTCTCGGCCACGTGCTTGGCGATCGCCTCCCTGAGCTCGGGCAGGCCCGCCGAGGGTCCGTAGTGCGTGGCGCCGCCATCCAGAGCCTGCTTGGCGGCGTCCTTGATATGGGCCGGCGTGTCGAAATCGGGCTCGCCGATCTCCAGGTGGATGATGGACTTGCCCTGGCGCTCCAGGGCCCTGGCGCGGGCGAGGACCTCGAACGCCGATTCGGTGCCGAGTC
>JBOHPM010000312.1:0-4386 GCA_050731715.1 Candidatus Rokuibacteriota bacterium | reverse complement strand
GCTCAACCCGGTCGGCACCGAGGACTTCGCGTTCGTCGGCAGCGTCCTGGTGGACCTCTTCAAGGGGTTGACCATCAAGCCGACGTACTCCTACGCCCGGTTCTACCGGGGAAGCGGCACGCCGGCGGCGTTCGGCACCGAGCCCAAGGGTGGATTCGCCCCGGCCGCCGCCAGCCAGGCCAACAAGGCGACCGTGCGCCACACCCTGGGCGGTGACGTCCGGTGGGTCTCCGGACCCTGGGCGCTGCAGCCGACGTTCCTCTATCAGTTCGGGGAGCAGGAGACGGTGGCGGCGACGGCCGGGGGCAAGAACGAGGTGGACATCAACTCCTGGCTCTTCGACGTCATCGGCGGCTTTCGCTCCGGGCCGCTGACCATCGAGGTCCGCGGCATGTGGACCCCGGGCAACAAGGCCACGGAGTGTGTGCAGACGGTCGGGGCCGTCTGCGCCGGTGGCTCCGACATCAACTACTACCAGCCGATCAACGCGGGGACGATCCTCTACTTCGCGGGGTGGTCCGAGATCGAGTCGGCTGGCGTTGACTACCAGCTGCCGTTCCAGGGTGGCGCCGTGACCGGCATGAAGCTGGGTGGTAACCCCAGCTATGACAAGTACGGCCGCATCGTCGCCGCCGTGGCCGCCGACTACGCCTTCACGCCGGCGTTCATCGCCCACTTCGTCACGCTGGCCCAGTGGACCGCCGAAAAGGTCGACACCGACGGTGGCCTGATCAACCTGGCGAGCCCGGCCAGCCCGATCGCGCAGACTAACGGTATCACGCCGGTGAGCGGTGGCGACGAGCGCTATCTCGGCACCGAGATCAACGGGGGGTTCACGTACCGCTTCACGGCCAACACGGCCTTCGATCTCATGGGCGCCTACCTGTTTGCTGGCCCGGCGCGCGACAACGCTCAAATCGTCGGCCTTCCGAAGAGGGACGCCCACGACGTGTACAAGATCTCCGGCCGGATGCGCGTGACCTGGTAGTCGGTACGGGGCGCTCGGGGAGGGGCTCCCACCCCTCTCCGGGCGCTGTTCCCCACGCGGGGTAGTGCTATAGTGCAGGGCATCGTGGGGGCGACACCGAGGGCCGTCCTGCTGGCCTCAGCGCTCTTCATCCTCGTCCCGGTTCCCGTGGCCACCGGCGCGGAACATGCCGGTCACCTCCGCGTGCTCGCCGGCCAGGTCGCCGGCCTCTTCCCCGCCGTCGACACCCAGGTTGTCGAGGTGAGCGACGGCCGGGTGACCGTGGCCAGCGGGCGCACCCAGGGCGTCTATCCGGGCCTGGAGCTCACCGCGGTGCGTGAGGGGCGGGAACTGTACCATCCCACCACGAGGAAGCTGCTGGGACGCGCCGAGGAAACGCTGGGTCGCCTGGTGGTCGTCACGTCGTTCGAGCAGTACGCCGTCGCGTCCGCGACCCCGGACGTGCTCGCCCGGCTCCAGCCGGGCGACAAGGCCAGGGTGCCGACGGGCAAGGTGTCGCTGGCCCTCGCCGTGCTCGGGGCCGTTCGCTCACCGACGGTGGAAGCCGCCACCAGCGAGTTCGTCCAGGAGCTGGAGCGGACGGGACGCTTCCAGATCAGGTTCGCCGATGAGGTGGCCGTCTGGCTCACCCAGGAGCGGATCGCGCCCGAGGCTTTCATGAGCGGCCAGGGCGTCCGGCCCGCGGCCGAGCGCTTCAAGCTCGGCCACCTCCTGGCCCTGCACTTCACAACCCAGCAGGGCAAGCCGTTCATGGACGTCCGCCTGTTCTCCCCCGTCCTGGACGTGCCGGTGTTGCAGCACGCCCTGTTCGTCCCGCCGTCCCTCAAGGCGGGTCCCGGCCGGCAGTTCTCTACCGCTACCGGGGTCCAACCGGAGAAGCTGGAGCGCCGCTCGTTGCTGACGCGTCTGCTGTCCGGTGACTTCGAGCCCAACCGCTACTCGGCGGGCGCGGCCGCCATTCCGATTCGCGCGCTGGCGACGTTTCCGTTCCTGGTAGCGTCCATGGACGTGGCGGTGGCACCGGGGGACCGGATGCCGCGGATCGTCGTCACCGATGGGCAGCGGGTCTTCCTCTACCGCCTCAAGGACCAGGTCCTGGAGCCGGAGTGGACACACGACAAGCTGATGGTCGGCCAGATCCTCAGCGTCCAGTTCGCCGACCTCGACGCCGACGGCGTGCTCGAGGTGGTGGTGAATCGCCAGGACGTCAAGGCCGGGATGCTCTCGTACATCCTGACCACCCGGAACGGCCGGCCCGCACTCCTCGCTGGCGATATTTCCATCCTGCTGCTGGCCGTCGACGAAGTCGGCGACGGTGTGAACCGATCGTTGTGGGCGCAGACCTACGACGCCGAAAGGTTCTGGACGCGGGGGACGGCGACGCGCTACGTGCTGAAGAAGGACGACATCGCGCCGGCCGGTCGTGCGCTCGTGCACTCCGACTTCCGCCCGACGGGGGCGACCTTCTCGAACATCGCCGGCGCCGAGCGGGTCCTGGCGTTCGTGGACGAGCAGAGCCGTCTGGTCGTCGCCAACACGGTCGGCCAGGAGGTGTGGCGGTCGCAGTCGGCCGTTGGCGGAGGGTTCACCTGGGGCCAGACCCGAATCTCGATGCTGAATATGCAGGTCGACAAGGTCTTCAAGATGGAGCCGAACCCGCTCGCCGTCGACCTCGACGGCGATGGCGTGCAGGAGATCGTGGTCCCCATGAACCAGGAGGAGCGTGGCCGCATCGCCGTCGTGTACCGAGGCCCGGCCGGCTTCCGGATGCAGGTGGTTGATTCTGGCTTCGAAGGACTCGTCAGCGGTGTCGGCGCCATCCCGGGCGACAGCTCGCCGACACTGGTGGCCGCCGTCTTGCGCCGCAAGGGCCTGCTCAAGACCGGGGGGGACACGCAGATCATCATCACCGTGCCCGAATAGTCGTCCGAGCCGCCTCGACCCGACATGATCCACCGCTACCAGACGACCGCGCTCCGTACCCATCCCCCCGCGCTCGCTGATGCCTGAGAAGGCCGAGCTCAAACTCGGGGCCGAGCCGCCGCGGGGGATGCGCGACATCCTGCCCGACGAGGCTGAATTGCGGGACGCCACGGCGGCGACCATCCTCGACGTCTATCGGCGATACGGGTTTCGTCGCGTGGAGACCCCGGCCCTGGAGCACATCCAGCTCCTGACCCGCGGGGAGGGGGGCGAGAACGAAAAGCTCATCTACAAGGTCCTTAAACGGGGGGCCAAGCTCGATCTCGCTGGCGCCGCCGGCGAAATGGATCTGGTCGACCTGGGACTGCGATTCGATCTCACCGTTCCCCTCGTACGCTACTACGCGAACAACCACGCGGCCCTGCCCCGACCGCTCAAGGCCGTGCAGATCGGGCCTGTCTGGCGGGCCGAACGGCAGCAGAAGGGACGCTATCGCCAGTTCACCCAGTGCGACATCGACATTCTAGGAATGCCGTCCGCCGTCGCGGAAGTGGAGCTGATCCTGGCCACGACCGACGCGCTCACCGGGCTGGGTCTGCGGAATCTGACCGTGCGGATCAACGACCGACGACTGCTGGCCGCCCTGGCTCACCGGTGCGGGTTCGAGCCGAGCCGAGCCGATAGCGTGTTCATCGCGCTCGACAAGCTGGACAAGGTCGACTGGCCTGGGGTCGAGCAGGAGCTGACCCAGGCGGGGCACCCGCCCGCGGCGATCGCCCAGCTCGGCCGGCTGCTCTCACGGTTCGGCCCCCGGGGCGCCTCCCCCGGCGACCTCGGCGCGATGGGGGCGGAGCTGCGAACACCGGCCGCCGAGGAGGCTCTCGGCACGCTCGAGCCGATCATCCAGACTCTGCGCGCCGACGCGATGGCCGGCTGGAGTATCACCTTCGACCCCACGCTAGTTCGGGGCATGTCGTACTACACGGGGCCGATCTTCGAGATCACCAGCGAGGATTTTCCTTCGTCCATTGCCGGTGGCGGCCGCTACGACAAGCTGATCGGCAAGCTGCTGGGCAAGGATGTCCCGGCGACCGGGTTCTCCATCGGATTCGAGCGCGTGATCTCCCTTCTCCTGAACCGGCGGCCGGACCAGGGCCAGCGGTCGAGGCGGGTCGCCCTGATCTTCGAGGAGGGGAAAGACGACCTGGCCACCGTCCTGGCGGCGGCCAGAGCCCTCCGGACCGCCGGGCTGGCGTTGTCGGTCGAGGCGCGGGCCCGGAATCTGGGTGCACAGCTGGACATGCTGTCACGTCACGGCTTCGATGGGTTCGCGCTCTTCGACGGCACGGGACGACCGCCCGTCCGCTGGTTCGGCGAGCCGGAGCGTCGGGATGAGTGAGCCGCTGGGCGATTGGCGCCGCTCGCATCCCTGCGGCGCGCTCCGGGTGGAGCACGCCGACCAGGCGGTGACGCTC
>JBOHPM010000311.1:0-4400 GCA_050731715.1 Candidatus Rokuibacteriota bacterium | reverse complement strand
GCCCTGGGCACGGTGGGCCTCACCGTCGAGCTGGCCGACCCCGTCGGGATGCGGGTGACCGCGGATGGGACACCGTTCGAACGGGCGACCGGCGTGCTGGGCGCGACCGTGGCCGACGAGTGGGTCGAGGTCGAATGGACGCTGCCCCTCACCGTGCGGGGCCGCACGCTCGGCACCATGACGGCGCGGCACGTTGTGCCCCCGGGGGCCAAGTCCGACGAGGAGCAGCTCCTCAAGATCGTGGCCAACCAGCTGGCCATCGCCGTGGAGAACGCGCGGCTCTACACCGAGACCCAGGCCCGGCTGCGGCAGACGGAGACGCTGCTCAGCGTGAGCCAGGCCGTGGGCTCGACTCTCAGCATCGCCGAAGCGGCCCGGCGCACCACGGAGGCGCTGGTGCGCGCCCTCGGCGCCGACGTGGGTGGGGCCTGGCAGCTCACGCCGGCCCGCGACCGGCTCATTCCCCTGGGCGGCTACCGCGTCCCCAAGGATCTGTTCGCGGCATCCGCCGCGGCGCTGCCGGCCACCGGCAGCGCCCTGATCGAGGCCTTCATGCAGGAGCGGGGGCCCGTGTACGCGCGGGACAGCGCGACCGATCCCCGCTTCGATCACCCGCTGCTCAGGCTCCTGCCCCACAAGTCGGTGCTCGTGGTCCCCATCCGCTTCAAGGACGAGGTCGTGGGCGGCTTTGCGGTGGCCTGGCTGCACCAGCACCACGACTTCACGCGCGAAGAGCTGCGACTGGTGGAGGGCATCGCTCGGCAGGCCGCGGTGGCCATCGACAACGCCCGGCTCCTGGAGGCCGAGCGTGAAGCCCGAGCCCGGCTGGCCGCCTCGGAGACGCGCTACCGCGAGCTGTTCGACAACGTCACCGACATCGTGTACCTGCACGATTTCACGGGCCGCTTCCTGGAGGCCAACGAGGCGGCCGTCCGGGCCGGCGGCTACCCCCGCGACGAGCTGCTGAGGATGAGCATCCGCGACCTCCTGGCTCCCGAGGAGCGCGAGCGCGTGATGCAGATGGTGCGGCGGTTGGCGACCGGTGAGCGCCCGGTCGAATCCCTGGTCGCGGAGTTCGTCAGCCGCGACGGCGCCCGCTTGATCCTGGAAGCCGTCGGGCGCGCCGTCGTCAAAGACGGTACCCCCGTCGCCATTCTGGTATCCGCCCGCGACATCACCGTCCGGCGCCGCCTGGAGCGGCGCCAGGAGGCCCTGGTGGCGTTGAGCCGGGACCTTGCCAGCGAGATCGATCTCGAGCGGTTGTTGCCCCACGTCGTCGAGGAGGGGCGGCGGCTCATGGGCATGCACTCGGCTCTGCTGCTGATGCTGGAGGGCGAGGAGCTCGTCTTGCGGGGAGCCTCGGCGGTCGACCAGGCCCTGCTGGCCGCGGGCCCGCTGGGTGCAGGCCGCAGCCTGCTCAGCATCGGGCTCCGCGACCGCCGCCCGCTGGTCTACGCCAATCTCGCCGCCGATCCCACCTGGCGGGCCACGCCCCTGGTGGGCGAGTTCGGCTACCGGGCGATGCTGGCCGTCCCCCTGACGGTCAAGGAGCGGACCCTCGGCATCCTGCAGCTCCTGCACCGTGAGCCTCGGCAGTTCGCGCTGGAGGATGTCGAGTTCCTGCGGGCGCTGGGCACGCAGGCGGCGCTGGCCATCGACAACGCGCGGCTCTTCGCGGCTCGGCGCGAAGAGGCCGAGGTCTCGGCCGGGTTGCTGCGCCTCGCCGAGGCCATCGAGCGCGTCCAAGAGCTGGACGAGGTGCTGGCCACGGTGGTGCGGACGACGGCCGATCTGCTGGGGCGCCGCCAGTGCCTGCTCTTCCTGCTGGACTCCGCGGACCAGTCTCTGCTGCCGCGGGCGGCCGCGGGCCTGCCCGACGAGCACCGGCCCCTGTTCCAGGGCCTGCGCGACGCGGCGCGCCTGCCGGCGGTGGAGGCCGCCCTGCGCACCCAGGGCCCGGTGGTGATGGACGCCGCCGGTCCCGACTTCCAGCGCTGCCCGGCCCTGACCGACGGCCTCGGCGTCCGGACGATGCTGCTCGTCCCCATGGTTAGCGGGGGCCGGGTGATGGGCGTGTTCGGGGTGCACACTCCCGGGAGCAACGCAGGCTTCACCCCCAAGGAGGTCGCGCTCGCCCACGGCATCGCGGCCCACGCGGCCGTGGCCATCGACAAGGCCCGGCTCTTCCAGCAGACCCAGGTCCGGCTGCGGGAGACCGAGACCCTGCTCAACATCACGAAGGCCGTGAGCTCCACCCTGGATCAGACGGAGACGATGCGGCGGGTGGCGCGTGAGATCGCCCGCACCCTGGGCGCCGACATGGTCGGGGCCTACCTGGCCGATGCCGCGCACGAGGCCCTGCATCCGATCGCCGGCTACCGGGTGCCGCGCGCGTTGCACGACAAGTTCATGCGCTTCCCCATCCCCATCAAGGGGCACCCCGCCATCGAGGGCACCTGGCAGAAGCGCCAGTCGGTGTGGTCGAATGACGCGCCGAGCGATCCCCGGATCCATCGCGAGAGCTTCGAGCGGTTCCCCCACCAGTCGCTGCTGTTCGTTCCCATGATCGTCAAGGCTCAGCCGATCGGCGGCTTCTTCGTGATCTGGTGGACGGAGCGCCGCGACTTCAGCCCCGACGAGATTCGGATCGTGGAGGCCATCAGCGACCAGGCGGCCATGTTCATGGAGAACGCCCGGCTCTACTCCGAAGCGACCCGCCGCCGCCGCGAGGCCGAGGAGCTGGCCCGCCTGGCCCGGATGCTGACCGAGAGCCTGGACGCGGCTGATGTCGGGGAGCGGATCGTGGAGAGCGCCCTGGTCCTGCTGGGGGGATCCTTCTCGATCCTGCGCTTGCTCGAGCCCGGTGGGGCGCTCAGGCTCATCGCCGCCACGGGCGACGCCCAGACGATCGAAGTCTTGCCCGATGTGGCGCCGCCCGGGTGGGGGGTGGTCGGCCGGGCAGTACGCGAGGGAGCGCCCGTCTGGACCACCAACGTCGTGGAAGACGAGCGCGTGGGCTATCCCGGCGAGATGCGCCAGCGCCTGGCCGCGCTGGGCGGCCCGGCCTTCATGGCGGTCCCCCTCCGGGTCAAGCGCGAGATCATCGGCGCGCTGGGCCTGGGCGCGCCGCCGGGCCGGCGCTTCACCCCGGCCGAGGTGGCGCTGGGGCAGACGTTCGCCGACCAGGCCGCCATCGCGCTGGAGAACAGCCGGCTGTACGGGGATCTCCGAACGGCGCTCCAGGCCGTCGAGGAGTCCCAGCAGCGCATCGTGCAAGGGGAGCGGCTACGCGCCCTCGGAGAGATGGCGGGCGGGGTTGCCCACGACTTCAACAACGTGCTCGCCATCATCGTCGGGCGGGCCGAGGTCCTCCTGAACGAGACCGAGGATCCTGAGCTTCAGCGCCAGCTCAACGTCATCATCAAGGTAGCGCTCGACGCGGCCCAGACCGTGAAGCGAATCCAGGAGTTCACCCGGGTCCGGCGGGCGCGCCCCTTCCAGCTGGTCACCCTCAGTCAGCTGGTGGAGGAGATCGTGGAAGTCACCCGGTCTCGCTGGAAGGACGAAGCGCAGTCCAAGGGCATCCGCTACGAGATCGTCATCGACCCCGCCGCCACCCCGGCCATCGCCGGCGATCCCTCGGAGATCCGCGAGGCCCTCACCAACATCATCTTCAACGCGCTGGACGCGATGCCAGAGGGTGGCCGCCTGCTGTTGCGGACCGGCCTGGAGGGGGAGCGGGTGTTCTGTGCCGTCAGCGACACCGGGATCGGCATGTCGGACGACGTCCGCCAGCGCATCTTCGACCCCTTCTTCACCACCAAGGGGGAGCGGGGAACCGGTCTGGGGCTGAGCGTGGTCTACGGTATCGTCAGCCGCCACAGCGGAACCATCGACGTGCAGAGCCGCGCCGGGCACGGCACCACCTTCACCCTCACGTTCCCGGTGGGTGAGCCCCCCGACCGGGAGGCGCCCGCGCGACCGGGCGAGACGCGCCTCAAGACGACGGGGCGCGTCCTCGTGATCGACGACGAGAAGGACGTGGGGGACGTGCTGCGCGACCTGCTCACCCGCGATGGCCACGGCGTGGTGGTCTGCGGCGACGCCGAGACGGGCCTGAAGCGGTTCGAGGCCGAGCCCTTCGATCTCGTCATCACCGACCTCGGGATGCCCGAGGTCTCGGGTTGGGAGGTCGCCCGGCAGGTCAAGCTGGGGCGGCCGGGAACCCGCGTGGCCATGGTCACGGGCTGGGGCGATCGTATCGATCCCGCCGAGGCGGAGGCGCGGGGGGTGGACTTCGTCGTGGCCAAGCCGTTCAAGCGGGATCAGATCCGCGAGGTGGTGGCCGCCGCGCTCGGGGGCGCGCCCGACTCGCGGTCCGCGCCCGGCCGGCCCTGAGC
>JBOHPM010000310.1:0-4417 GCA_050731715.1 Candidatus Rokuibacteriota bacterium | reverse complement strand
CCTTGTCGGTGTCGACGACGATGTCGCCGTAGCGGTCATCGGGGTCGGGCCGGGACACGGACACTTTCTGATGCCAGCAGTGCTGGCCGCTGACCGGGTCGGGCTGGACCGGGAACGTCAGGTTCTGATTGACGCCCGCCTCGGTCCACCAGACCCGCCGCGAGTCGGGATCGTCGCTGGCGAACGGCTCGATCCCGTGAATCTGGCGCATGCGCCACCGGCCCGGCCCCAGCCGCTTCAGGTCCACCAGGGCGGTGGACCAGCGCTCCCCGCCGGTATCTTCGGAAAGCCGCCAGCGGCCGAGGTGGTGGGAGCACGCGAGGATCCCCGGCCGCAGGCCCTCCGTGACCCACACGCGATCGACGAAGTGACCGATCGCGGTGCTCACCTTCAGCAGCTCTCCGGTCTGGACCCCGACGCGGGAAGCGTCCTCGGGGTGGATCCAGATCGGATTGGTGTGCGAGATCTCGTAGAGCCACTTGGCGTTGCCCGAGCGGGTGTGGATCAACGTCGGCAAACGAAACGTCGGGAGCAGGACCATCTCGCCCGCTTCGCGGTCCAGGCGTGACCAGTGGACGTGGCTGCGCACGTAGCCCGGCACCGCCTGCTCCGGCCACTTCCAGCCACTGAGGGTGGAGGAGAAGAACTCCAGCTTTCGGGACGGCGTGGGAAAGCCGGTTCGCACGGCCCCGTCGACTTCGAACCCGATGGCCTTGCCGTCCTTCACGGCGACCTTCGTGAGCGGATCGATCGCTGCGCCTGCCACCACGGTGGCCGGCAACGCCTCCTCGTGGGGACGGTACGGGCCCTCGTCGACGAGGAACGCGCCGTACCGGCGCATGTAGCCGAGCGGCGTTAGCCCTTCGGCCCGGGCCGCCTCGGGCAGGCCGGGCACGCTGTGCTCGAAGATCCAGCGATAGAACTCCTCGATGCGGAGCTTCTCCCCCGGACGATAGGGCGACTCGAAGTACCGGCGGATGCCGAGGGCGCCGTCGGGGTCGATCCGCCAGGACAGCTCGATCCAGAACTCGTCCTCTTCCCACACCTGGCCCAGGCCGGCCGCCTCGTGGGCCTGCCAGGTCCACTCGAAGGTGCGGCCCTGGCGCTCGAGGGCCACGCGGAGCACGGGCTGGCGAAAGCCGATCCAGCGGGCAGCGTGGGTCTCCTGGGACATCAAGTCGTGGCGCTCGGAGGCGAGCCCCATGGGCAGCACGAAATCGGCGAACCACGCCGTCTCGCTCCACACGGGCGTGAGGCAGGCGTGCCGCTCGATCTTGGCCTCGTCGGTCAGCATCTCGATCCACGACATGCCGTCGGGATTGGTCCACACCGGGTTGTAGACGCGCGTGAAGTACATCCCCAGCTTGCCCCGTCCCTCGCGCAAGAAATGCGGCAGCAGGTAGCTCATCTCGAAGAACGCGAGCGGATACTCGCGGGGCATGAGCAGCTCGCTCCACACGTGAGCGGGGGGCGGCATCAGCGGTGGGGCCGGGGTGAACTTGTTCCAGGCGTTCGGCGCGGTGCCGCCCTCGGCGGCTACCGCGCCCACGAGCACGACCAGGAATTGCAGGGCCCGGGCGACCTGCCAGCCCCCCAGGTTGCCGGCCGCGGTATTGCGCCAGATGTGGGTGGCCAGCGCGGGGCCGGCGTCACCGATGGCCCGGGCCACCTCGAGGATGGTGGCGGCATCGACGCCGCTCTCCTGCTGGGCGAACTCGGGTGTGAACTCGGCGTAGCGCTCGTCGAGCGCGCGCTCGAAAGCCTCGAAGCTGACGGGCAAGTCCGCCCGCTCGGCGCGCAGGTACTCCTCCCAGTTCACCCACCGCCGCACGAACTCGCGGTCGTAGCGGCGCTCGCGGATGAGCACGTGGGCCATGGCCAGCAGCACGGCCCCCTCGGTGCCCGGCCAGGGGGCCAGCCACCAGTCGGCCATGGCCGCGGTGTTGCTGAGCCGCGTGTCCATGACACACACCTTGGCCCCGCGCATCTTGCCCTCGATGATGCGCTGGGCGTGGGGATTGAAGTAGTGCCCGGTCTCCAGGTGCGAGGAGAGCAGCAGCATGAAGCGGGAATGGGCGTGGTCGGGCGAGGGACGGTCGATCCCCATCCAGAAGGCGTAGCCGGCCCGCGCGCTCGAGGAGCACACGTTGGTATGGCTGTTGTGGCCATCGATGCCCCAGGCGTGGAGCACCCGCTGCAGATAGATGAGCTCGTGACCGGGCCGGCCCAGGTGATACATGACCTCCTGCGGGCGGCGCGCCAGCAGCGCCGTCCGGATGCGAGCGGCGATGTCGTCGAGGGCCTCGTCCCAGGTGACCCGCTCCCAGCGGCCGCCTCCCCGCTCGCCCACCCGCCGCAACGGGTAGCGGATGCGCTCGGGGTCGTTCACCTGGTTCAGGGTGGCCGGGCCCTTGGCGCAGGTACGCCCGCGGCTGCCCGGGTGGGCCGGGTTGCCCTCGAACTTCTGGATGTGTAGCCGCTCGCGATCCACGTAGGCGAGCAGGCCGCAGGCCGCCTCGCAGTTGAAGCAGATGGTCGGGATGAGCGCGTAGCGGCGGCTGACCTTGCGCGGCCAGGCGACGGCGTCGTATTCCTCCCAGTCGTCCCAACGCTCGCGGGGCGGAAAGCTCATGAGGCCGCCGGCGGGCGCCGGCAGCTCGCGCGCGGTAGGGTTGAGGGGCTGGGTCGGAGCGGGCATCAGCTCAGCGGCACCGATTGACCGGCCCGGATCCACAGATCTTCGTAGAGCCAGAGCCCGCCCAGGGCCAGCGCTGCGGCGACGAGCGTGAGCGACGCCGACTCCCATGCCGCAGCCCCGAGCGCGGCGGCGATCGGCAACAGGACCCCGGCCACCATCACGCCGGTCCAGAGCCGAACACCCAGCGGACCGCGCTGCAGCAACCACGCGGCCAGCGCGGCGTCGCGGCTGGCATGGCGACTCAGGAGCTCGGCCATCACCAGGCAGGCGTGCGCGACGAGCGCGAACGCCAGCAGCGGCACTAGCAGGCCAGCCTGGGCGCCGACAACATCGATGACCGTGGTCACCCCGCCCTCGGACGTCACCGACGATGGCGGGCGCTCCCACCCCGGGGCGGCCAGCAGGAGGATCGCGCTCCCGGCCACCACGGAGGCGACGATGAGGTGGACGACCTTCAGCGGGCTCTGCCAGAAATCGCGCCCTTCGGCCTGGCCGAAGAGGAAGGCGCTGTAGCCAGCCGTGGCCAGGGCCAGCAGCACGGCCGTCGCGCCAAGCCAATCGGCAATGACCCGGCCTGCCCACGACAGCCAGGCCCCCGCCAGCACGACCGCCCCGAAGGCGATCAGGACCCAGGTGCCGCGCACGAGCCAGGACCGCCAGTTCGGCCTGAACAGCAGGTAGTGGAAGCGGTCGGGGCGCCTGAGGTCGGCGATCAGGAGCGCCGCGGTGAGGCCCAGGAAGACGAGGCTGATGAGCGCCGCGACCAGCATGGCCGGTGGATCAGCCGTCACCGGCACCCCGACGAGGAGCGCGCCGGCGGCGATCGACTTGGTCCACAGGTAGGTCGAGACTTTCCAACCCCAGGGCTGCCCCAGGTGCGGCACGTCGTACACCGTGCGGGCCTGGGCATGGTCGCCGGCGGCCTGGGCCTGCTGGCGCGCGGCGAGCATGCCGACCAGGGACAGCTCGTCCGCCGGCCGCTGGGCGAATGCATAGTGGGCGCTCACGGTCTGCATTGCCGGGGTCAGCGCCGCCGTGTCGGCTCCGACGTAGTAGACCTTGGGTCGCGTCCCCTGCTCCGGCTTGCGGACCTGCACCTGCTCGGTATCCACCAGCCGGGCGATCCGGCTGGCCGGGTCGTCGAGGTCGCCGGCGATGATGGCCTGCTCCGGACACACGACGACGCAGGCGGGCTCCAGCCCGACCTCGGTGCGGTGGGCGCAGTAGTGGCACTTGGCCGCCGTCCCCGTAGCCGGATCCATGTAGAGGGCGTCATAGGGACAGGCCTGCATGCACGACTTGCAGCCGATGCAGCGGGTGCCATCGAAGTCGACGATGCCATCGGGACGTCGGTAGAGGGCCACCGTGGGACAGATGGTGACGCAGGGCGCGTCGTCGCAGTGGTTACACCGCAGCACCGCGAAGTACCGGCGGGTGTGGGGAAACGTCCCGCGCTCGACGTACTTGACCCAGGTGCGGGACACCCCCAGGGGGACCTGGTTCTCTTCCTTGCAGGCCACGGTGCAGGCGTGGCAGCCGATGCACCGGCGCTGATCGATCACGAAGCCGTATCGCACGCTGGGTATTGTACAGGCAGCCCCGGTCAGCTACCACGCTTTCGCGAAGGTGGCGATGGCGGCGACGACGATCAGCACGACGATCATCCACTTGAGCGCGCGCTGGGAGAGCAGCAGCGTGACCCTGGCCCCGAGCGCCACG
>JBOHPM010000309.1:0-4419 GCA_050731715.1 Candidatus Rokuibacteriota bacterium | reverse complement strand
AGACTCCCGGGCGATGCAGGAATTCACGCCGCTGACCTTCGACGCGTCGACGTCCCGCAGCGCGCGGTAGAGGGCGAGGTCGAACAGCTCGTCGAGCACGAGCGTCCGGGCCAGCCGGGCGTCGCCCCCCAGGCCGATCTGCCGTTTGGCCACGTCCGCTAGGCCGCGCGGCCGCGGACGGTGAGCACCGGGCAGCGCGCCGTGGCGATCACCCGCCCCGCCACGCTGCCCACGAAGATCCTGGCCAGACCGCTGCGCCCGTGCGTGCCCATCACGATCACGTCGGCCTTCAGGCGCCGGGCCGCGCGGACGATGCGGTCGGCCGGCGGTCCTTCGAGCAGCACGCCCGTCGCGCGCACACCGGCCTGACGGGCCCGGGTGAGCAGCGCGCGCATCTGCTTGCCGGCGTGATCGCGCATCTGCCGGTCCAGGTCGGCCCACAGCGTCGGCGAGACGTATCCCTCGCCGACGATCGGCACCGGGGGCGTGATCACATGCATGATGGTGAGGCGCGCCCCGTCGTGCCTGGCCAGATCGATCGCCTGGGCGAGCGCCGGACGGGACGCCGGCGAGAAATCGGATGGATGCAGGATGCGCTGAAAGCGCTTCATGAGCCCTCCGTGCTCATTGTCCCAGCGAAGTCGGCGCGGCGCTACCGGTGGCGGGGCGGCCAGCGCCTCACTGGCCGGGGTCGGCGCGGCCGGTCAGTCGCCGGAAAGAGCGGGGGCGGCGTCGAGGGCCGGGCGAACCGGCACGCTGACGTCGCCGACGCGCCGCGCCGCCGAGGTCCGAGCGTGTCTAGACGAGGCCGTGTGCCGTCGCGTACGCAACCGCCTGCAGGCGGCTGTGCACGCCGAGCTTGCCGAGGAGGTTCTGCACGTGGTTGCGGATCGTCGCCGGGCTCACACCCAGCCGCTCGGCAGCCATCCGGGTGTTGGCGCCCGTGGCCAGCAGGCGCAGGACCTCGCGCTCACGGCGCGTGAGGGGCACGCCGTTCTCGGCGACCGGCACCGGGCGCTCGAGGGCGGTCCCATTCGTCGCCACGGGCCGCGTGGTGACATCGCGGAAGAGATGGATCGCGAACGCACTCGACCCCGGCTCGGCCGGCAGGGCCAGCGTGCTGATGTTCAGCCGGACTTCGCGGCCCGCCTTCGTTCGTGTCTTCACGTCGAAGCTCTCGACGGCGTCGCCCTTACGGGCCGCTTCGCGGATCGGGCAGGCCTCGCCGCAGGCCCGGGGATCATTGCGTCCCTCCAGGAGCTCACATGACGTTCGGCCCACCGCTTCCGCCGAGCTCCAACCGAGCAGCCGCTCGGCAGCGCGGTTCCAGAGCACCACCCGGCCCTCTCCGTCGGCCACGATAACCCCGTCCCCAGCCCGCGTCAGCGCCTTCATGAGACCGTTATGGTCGAGTCGGACCACCGCTGGCACCCCCCTTAGAAATCTGTTCAGCCTCGTTAATGCAAACGTTCCAGCAAAGTCGTTGCCATGTGTACAAATCGCATTAAATCAGTATGTTAAAGATCAAAACGGCGGATTGCCGGACGATTATCCCAGGCACCAACGGGACTTTATGACCGCAGGAGGCAAGATGACACAGCGAGGTGGTATGGCGGCATCCAGGCCAGATGCACCCGCCCGGGCAGTTTTTGACTATAACGATCGGAAATAGTATCTTCCACGGCCGTGGCTCACTCGCTGCGGGGCAAGACGATCGCGCTCACCGAGAGTCGTCGCGCGACGGAGCTGGCCACCCTGGTCACGAGGCTCGGGGGTGTTCCCTACGCGGCTCCCGCGATTCGCGAGGTTCCGTGCTCGGATCGCGGCCCCGCGCTTGCCGCGCTCGAGCGGATTTGCCGGGGCGAGGTCCAGGCGGTCCTCTTCCTCACAGGCGTCGGCACCCGCGCCTTCCTCGAGCTCTCGCGCGAGGCCGGGGCGCGCGAGAGGCTTCTGGCCGCGCTGGCGAAGCTGCTGGTCTGCGCCCGGGGGCCCAAGCCCGTTGCCGTCCTTCGCGAGGCCGGCGTGCGGGTCGACCTGGTGCCGCCCGAGCCGACCTCGCCAGCCTTGCTCGCGGCCCTGAGCGCCGCCCACGACCTGCGCGGAGCCGTGGTCGCCGTGCAGCTCTACGGCGAGGCCAATCCCGTGCTGGTCGATGGGCTCGCCGCGCTGGGTGTGCTGGTGCTCGAGATCCCGCTCTACGAGTGGGCGCCTCCCGAGGACGAGGGGGTGCTCGAGCGGCTGGTGCGCGATCTGATCGCCGGCTGCATCGACGTCCTGGCGTTCACCAGCTCGCCTCAGGTGGCCAATGTCTTCGCGGCGGCCGATCGGCTCGGGCTCGGCTCTCATCTGAGCAGCGCTCTCGGCACGCGGGTCGCGGTCGCGACGATCGGACCGGTCTGCGAGACTGCCCTCCGCGAGCATGGGGTGGCCCCGCACATCCGGGCCGACAAGGGGACGATGGGTGCCCTCATCCACGCCATCGCCGCTCACCTGGACGCGGAGGGGTGCCGTGTCTGAGCCGGGCGCCTACTACCCGATCATGCTCGACCTCCGGGGGCGCCCGGTGCTCGTGGTGGGTGGGGGCCAAGTCGCCCAGCGGAAGGTCGAGGGCCTTCTCGCGGCCTCCGCGTGCGTGACGATCGTGAGCCCGACCCTCACCGCTGACCTGGCGGCCCTCGCGGCCCAGGGTCGGGTCCGTCACGAGGGGCGATGCTATCGGCCGGGCGATCTCATCGGGTTCAGCCTGGCCTTCGTGGCGGCGGGAGATTCCGGGCTGACCGGTCTGGTGGCCGACGAAGGGCGAGAGCATGGAGTCTGGGTCAATGCGGCCGACGATCCCGCGCACTGCGACTTTGTGCTCCCAGCCGTGCTACGGCGCGGACCGCTGAGCGTGAGCGTGGCCACCGACGGGGCCAGCCCGGCGCTGGCCGGCGCCGTCCGGGACGCGCTCGCCGACGTCGTCGGCGAGGCGTATGGCCCGCTCGCCGAACTCGTGGGCGAGGTGCGGCGTGAGCTGCGCGCCGAGGGCCACTCCCCGGAAGGCGAAGTCTGGCGGCGCGCCCTCGACGCCGACCTGCTCGCGCTCGTCGCCGAGCGCCGGTATGGCGACGCCCGGCGGCGGCTCCGCCGCGGCCTGGGGGTCGGCTGATGCGTCCCGGCGTCGTTGCGCTCGTTGGCGCCGGGCCCGGCGATCCGGGCCTGCTCACGATCAGGGGCCGACGGCTCCTGCGCCGGGCCGACGTCGTGGTCTACGACCGTCTGGTCGATCCCCGGGTGGTGGCGCTGGCCCCACCGAGCGCGCTGCGGATCTTCGCCGGCAAGGCGCGAGCCCGGCCGGGCCTGTCCCAGGGCGCGATCAATGCGCTGCTCGTCGCTCACGCCGGTCAGGGCCGACGGGTGGTGCGGCTCAAAGGCGGCGATCCTTTCGTCTTCGGCCGGGGCGGGGAGGAGGCCGAGGCGCTGGCCGCGGCCGGTGTTGCCTTCGAGGTCGTGCCCGGCGTGAGCTCGGCGGTGGCGGTGGCCGCCTACGCCGGCATTCCGCTCACTCATCGACACCTGGCATCCTCGTTCGCAGTGGTGACGGGTCACGAGGCCCTGGCCAAGCCAACCCGTGCGGTGAGGTGGGCCGCGCTGGCCGCGGCCGATACTCTGGTCGTCCTTATGGGGCTCACGAGGCTCGCAGACCTCGCCCCCGCGCTCGTCGCCCACGGGCGTGCCGCTGACACCCCGGTCGCCGTGATCCGAGCGGGGACGACGCGCGAGCAGGCTACCGTCACCGGCACGCTGGCCGACATCGCGGCCCGCGTGCGGATCGCGGGGCTCGAGCCCCCGGCGGTCATCGTCGTCGGCGAGGTCGTGCGCCTGCGCGGGCGCCTGGCCTGGTTCGAGCGATCGCGCCAGCGCGAGAGATCGCGCCCGTCGTCGCACCTCGCGTGAATGGGGGAGGTTTGGAGGGGGGCGCGCCCGTCGTCGCACCTCGCGTGAATGGGGGAGGTTTGGAGGGGGGCGCGCCTCGTGCCCCCCTCCAAGCTAAAGATCAGGAGCCGTCGTTCAGCCCCCCAGATACGCCCGCCGGACGTGATCGTTGCCGAGCAAATCGCCGGCGCGTCCGGCGAGGACGATGCGGCCGGTCTCCATCACGTAACCGCGGTCGGCCATGCGGAGCGCCAGGTAGGCGTTCTGCTCCACCATGAGGACGGTGGTGCCGCCCCGCCGGATGTCGGCGATGATGCGGAACGTCGTCTCGACCACGGTGGGCGCTAGCCCCAGGGATGGCTCGTCGAACAGGATCAGCCGGGGGCGGGCCATCAGAGCGCGGCCGATCGCCAGCATCTGCTGCTCGCCGCCGGACAGCGTCCCGGCCGTCTGGTGGCGGCGCTCGCGCAGGATAGGGAAGTGATCGCAGACGCGCTCGAGGTC
>JBOHPM010000308.1:0-4438 GCA_050731715.1 Candidatus Rokuibacteriota bacterium | reverse complement strand
ATGGCCGCCGCCGACCAGCCGGGCCCCGACCGCCAGCGCCTGCGCGCCGTACCGCGAGCTGATCGAGCTCGCCCTCAGCCGCGGCCGCAACGCCATGGCGATTTGGCAGGACCTTGTCGATCAGCACGGCTTCCCGGCCCGGTACGCCAGTGTGCGGCGCTTCGTGGTGAAGCTGCGTGGCCAGCGCTCGCCCGACGCCCATCCGGTGATCGTCACCGCGCCCGGCGAGGAAGGCCAGGTCGACTACGGCGACGGCCCGATGGTGCGGCACCCGCTCACGCGCAAGTACCGGCGCACCCGCCTGTTCGTGTTCACGCTCGGCTACAGTCGCAAGAGCGTCCGCCTGCTCACCTGGACTTCCAGTGCGCGCCGCTGGGCCGAGCTGCACGAAGAGACGTTTCGCCGGCTCGGCGGCGCCCTCCGCGTCGCCGTCCTCGACAATCTCAAGGAGGGCGTGCTCACGCCCGACGTCTACGATCCGACCCTCAACCCGCTCTACCGCGATGTGCTTCGGCACTACGGCGCCGTCGCGCTGCCCTGTCGCGTCGGGGCCCCCGATCGCAAGCGTCAGGCTTCATACTGCAACTCCTTCCGTTTGTGCGATGCACACTGCGGATAGCGTCGCCGGTCGCGGAAGCGCTTGCCCGGGTGGGCGCGGGGCAGCGGGCCCGTAGGCGGCTCAAAGAGAATGCTCGCGTTGTCGTCGGCGCGCATCGCACGGAGCACGCCTTCCCGCGCGAAGCGCTTGGCCGTGGTGTGATGCACGCCGAGTTGGGCGGCGATCTCGGTGACGGTCAGCCATCCAGCGCGGTGGAGATGCTCGGCCAGACTCGGAATGTCGTGGGCTGTTCGGACGTGTCGAATCCGAAGCCGTGTGAAGACCTGTCCGGTTCCTGTCCGTAACCATCGCCCATTCAGCGTCTCGGCGATCTGTCGATCCGTTTGCTCCGCGGCCAGCGCCCGCACCATCTCGACGACGGTCGCCGGTGTCCGCCGAAGATCCGGCGCGCCCCGGGGGAGCGGGCATTCGAGAGAGGTCGTCGCCCCACCTTTCCAGCGAATGTGCAGCTGGATCGTGCGGTCGCGGAGCAGCGTGACATCCTCGATCAAGAGGCGCAGCATGCGCTTGCGCTCGCGCGCCGGCGTCCGGGGGTCGTGCCACACCCGCGGGAGATCGGCGACCAGCGCCTGAATCCGCTCGCGGTCGTGGCCAGTGAGCTCCGGCCCGTCGGTCTTCGTCATGCGCGTGTACTCCTCCTCGAGCGCCGCGAGCCGGGCCAGCTTTTCATTCCATTGCTGCTCGAGCGTATCGGCGACCAGCCGATGCTCGGGCCGCACGAGCATGAACTGACGCTGGGCGAGCTCGGCGTCTTCGCGGGCGCGCTCGACCTGGGCTCGGCGCAGGCGATCGACCTCGGCCTTGCGCTGGCGAAGCTCATCGAACACCTCCAGCGCGACGTCGAGCGCTGCCGGCGTCACAGCATCAAGCACGATCTGGCTCACCGCCTCGTCGAGGCTGGTGCCGGGAATGATCTGACAGGACGGCTCGGCAGTTTCGATCCCCCGCCGCTGGCAGAGGTAGTCGGGGGCAGAATGGCCCCGCCGGACGGAGTAGCGCACGGTCATCCGGAGCCCACAGCGCCCGCAGAGCACCAAGCCCTGCAGAAGCGCGACGCCTTCGCGGGCCGGGCTGCGTCGGCGATCGGTGCCGTAGCCAGCCGCGTTGGTGAGGAGCGTCGCCTGATTGGCCTCGTACTCGTCCCACGTGAGGTAGCCGGGGTGCGCATTGGGGAGAAAGACCTTCCACTCTGCGCGTGTCAGGCGCCGATAGCGCGCCTGGCCAGCGATGATCACCTTGCGCTGCCGCGTGCGGCCGTACACGAAGGCCCCGGCGTACCGCGGATTGTGGAGGATCCCGAGGACGCGACTGTGCTCCAAGGGGGCGAATACGACCTGGCCCGCGCGGCCCCCAGTGTACGGCCGGCGCGGCCAGTGGATCTTCTCCTGGGCGAAGTGCCGCACGACCTTCTGCGCCGAACCTGTCCGGCGGAAGGTCTCGAAGAGCAGACGGACCGTGTCCTGGATCTGGGCATCCGGGTCAAGCGACAGCCGGCCGGTGCGGTCGGTGACGAACCCGATCGGCGGGCGCATCCACAGCTCCCCTCGCCGGGCCTTGTTGAGCTGCCCCCCGAGCAGTCGGGCGCGCAGCACGTGCAGCTCGGCTTCACTCATCGTGCCCTTGAGGCCCAAGAGTAGCCGGTCGTTAAAGTGGCTCGGATCGTAGATGCCGTCCTCGTCGAGGATGAGCGTCTCGGCGAGGGCACAGATCTCCAGGAGCCGGTGCCAGTCCGTCGAATTGCGCGCCAGCCGTGAGACCTCCAGGCCCATCACGAGCCCCACGCGGCCGAGGCCGACCTCGGCGACCAGTCGCTGAAACCCATTGCGCTCGACCGCCGAGGCGCCCGACAGCCCGAGATCCTCGTCGATCACGACGATCTGCTCGGACGGCCACCCAAGGGCGTGGGCCCGGCGCTTCAGGTCATACTGGCGCGCCGTACTCTCGCGGTGATCGTGGACCTGCTGCAGGGAGGATTGCCGCACGTAGAGGTACGCCTGCCGGCGGAGATGCTCGGAGGTCACCTTGCTCGCGGTCGACATCATGACTGTCCCTCGCTCGGCTGGGCACAGGCCAGGACCAAGCCGGCCAAGACCGTGGTGAGCTGCCCGCGCGCCGCGGGCAGCAGTCGGGGCGCCCGCTCGGCCCTCGGCCCGTCGACCGGGCGTCTTGGCCGCGGCGGCCCGAGGGTCGTGAGCGCGGTGAGCCACGCCGGCAGGCCGCGTGCGAGCAGCAAGGCGAGCCCGTGACCACGGGGCCCGAACGGTGCGACCTCGAGGGCCTCGCGGCGCACGGCCTCGTACTGCTCGACGCCGTCCTGGGGCTCAGCGGGACTCACGGCTCTGCTTTCTCCGAGGAGCGCCGTTTTTTTTTCGCCGCACCAACGCCCGCGCAAGCGAGCGCGGATGGACGGTGACGCCGAAGCGCGCCCGCACCGCGTCCGCCAGCGCCGCCGCCGAGCGCGCCGGCGCCTCGGCGCGCTGCTGCTCAACGAACGCCAGGATCTCGTCGGTGCACTTGTGCGCACGCTTCGGCCCCCGGGGGCGGGGCAGCAACCCCGGCAGCCCGGTCCCCGTGAAGGCCGTCTCCGCGGCATAGAACGCCTGGCGGCTGACCCCAAAGGCGGTCGCCACCTCGGTCACCGGCCGCCCCTCGACCCGATGCCGCCGGAGCATCTCGTACTTCACCTGCACGCGGTCCCGACGATCGAAGAACGCCTGGCGCGCGAACGCCTCGTCCTGAACGGCGTCGGGGCGCGGATGGAGCGCGCCGGCAGCGCGGAGCGCGGTGACCTTCGGATCCTCCGGGCGGGACGGGCGTCGCCGAGCCATAGTGTCATGCATAATACGTCCATACCACCATGGGCGTCAAGACGATTGTGCCGTATATCGTCGCCGATACAGACGAATATGCGGACCACACCGACGAGGAGCCAGGACCTCCACCATGGGTAATGGACGAAATACTAATGACACTAAGGACGAAATCTCGATGACACCGCAGGGCTCCCATCACCGCGATCGCGCCGCACCGGCCGCCACCAGCGCGGCGAGCGCTACGAGATCCTCCACCCGAAAGCGGGACCGCCCGCGGCCGACGCTCACGTAGGGATCGGCCGGAACAACATCCGTCCAATTGACGGGCACGGAGCACAGGCCGCCGTCGGGGTGCTCGAAGGTGACTCGATCCTCTCCCCAGAGCTGCTTGGCGACGACGAACGGGAATGTCTGGCCCCGGAGGGGATGAAACGGGTGCGTGATAAGAATCTGCGGCGGATCACCTGCACCGGCTGTATTCGACAGCTTTCGAGAAGGGCAAGGTCGAGTCGGCGATCGGCCACACCCAGAGCACGCCGCTCAAGGGCCTGCGCTTCGAGACGCTCGAAGAGGCCCAGGCGTATCTCGACCGCTGGGACGCCCGCTGGGCCGACACCCGCATCCACGGCACCACCAAGCGCCAGGTCGCCGCGATGTTCGCCGAGGAGCACCCGCATCTCCTCCCGCTGCCCCTCGAGCCCTTTCGCTACTACCAGTACGGCACCCGCACCGTGCATCTCGACGGCTGTGTCGAGGTCGCCGGCGCCTACTACGCCCCGCCGCCGGGCTGGCTCGGGCGCGTGGTCGCCGTCCAATGGGACGATCATCACGTCCGGCTCCTCGATCCCACGACCGGGGCCCTCCTGCGCGAGCACCGGCGCCAGGCCCGCGGGCGTCACGCGATCCATCCCGACGATCAGCCCCAACGCACGCCGCCCACCACGCTCTCGCTGCTGGCGCGCGCCGCCCGCGCCGGCGACCCGATCGGCACGCTCTGTGCGGCCAT
>JBOHPM010000307.1:0-4455 GCA_050731715.1 Candidatus Rokuibacteriota bacterium | reverse complement strand
TTCCCAAGGCGCTGACCATCGCCGGCTCGGACTCGGGCGGCGGGGCCGGCATTCAAGCGGACCTCAAGACGTTCGCGGCCTTCCGCGTGTTCGGCATGTCCGTGGTGACGGCGGTGACGGCCCAGAACTCGCTCGGTGTGCAGGGCGTGTTCAACCTGCCGCCCGCCTTCGTGACCCAGCAGCTCGACTCCGTGCTGGCCGACTTCGGGGCCGACACGGTAAAGGTGGGGATGTTGTCGACGTCGCCCATCATCGAGGCGGTGGCCGAGCGCCTGCGCGCCCATGGTCAGGACCGCGTGGTGCTCGATCCCGTCATGATCGCCAAGTCGGGTGACCCGTTGCTCCAGCCCGACGCCCGATCGGCCCTGATCAAGGAGATGTTGCCGCTGGCCGCGGTGGTCACGCCGAACCTCCACGAAGCGGCGGCGCTGGCCGACATGCCGGTCGACACCGAGGCCGACATGGTGGAGGCGGCGCGGCGTATCGTCGCGCGGGGCGCCGCGGCGGCGCTGGTGAAGGGCGGCCACCTCAAGGATTCGGCGACGGACATCCTGTGGGACGGTCGCACGCTCACCCGTTTCCCCGGGCCCCGGCTCGACTCCCCCAACACTCACGGTACCGGGTGCACCTTCTCCTCGGCCATCGCCGCCGGGCTCGCCCACGGGCGGACGCTGGAGGCGGCGGTCGGCGCCGCCAAGGCCTACGTCACCGCGGCCATCCGCGAGGGCTTCCCGGCCGGCCGCGGCGTGGGCGCCCTGCGTCACTTCGTGGAGCGCTGGTAGGGGCGGTGAGCCCGGCCGCGAGCGACAAGATGTCCTTCATGGAGCATCTCGGGGAGCTCCGCACCCGCATCGTGCGGAGCCTCATCGCGCTCCTCGTCGGCCTCGTCGTCACCTTTCCCTTGAGCCAGCGCATCGTGGACTGGCTGGCCCAGCCCATCCAGGCCACGGGCAACACGCTGGTCTTCCTCGCCGTGACCGAAGCCTTCTGGGTGCAGATGAAGGTCGCGCTCCTCACCGGGCTCTTCCTGGCCTCGCCGGCCATCCTCTGGCAGGTCTGGGCCTTCGTGGCGCCCGGGCTCTTCGCCCACGAGAGGAAGTACGCCGCTCCCTTCGTCATCGTCGGCTCGTTGCTCTTCGTGGGCGGCGGGGCGTTCTCGCTGAAGGTGGTCACGCCCTACGCCATCAGCTTCCTCTTGTCCTTCAGCCGGCCTGGACTCACGCCGATGATCTCCATCGGCAGCTACATCGACTTCCTGGTGAAGTTCACGCTGGCCTTCGCCATCGTCTTCGAGCTACCGCTGGCCATCACCCTGGCCGCGCGCCTGGGGCTGGTAACGCCCCGGGCCCTGGCCAAGAATCGCAAGTACGCGGTCCTGGGGGCCTTCGTGACCTCGGCGGTCCTCACGCCCACGCCGGACGCCTTCAACCAGATGCTGATGGCCGGCCCCCTCATCCTGCTCTACGAGATCGGGATCATCTCGGCCCGCATCTTCGCGCGCCGCCCCAAGCCGGCTCCGATGGCCGGGGAGACGGCCGCGTGAGAGGCGCCGAGCTGCTCGTGCACTGCCTCAAGAACGAGGGCGTCGAGGTCATCTTCGGCGTGCCCGGCGAGGAGACGCTGGCCTTCATGGACGCCGTGGGCGAGGCGGGCATCCGCTTCGTGACCTGCCGCCACGAGCAGGGCGCGGCCTTCATGGCCGATGTGTGGGGCCGCCTGAGCGGCCGGGCGGGTGTGTGCCTGGGCACGCTGGGGCCGGGCGCCACCAATCTCACGACGGGCGTGGGCGACGCCAACCTGGACCGGGCGCCGGTGGTGGCCATCACCGGCCAGGCGGGGCGCGATCGCATCCACAAGGAGTCGCACCAGTACGTCGATGTGGTCGACATGTTCCGGCCCATCACCAAGTGGAACACGCGGCTGGAGATCGGCGAGGTGATCCCGGAGGCGGTACGCAAGGCCTTCAAGGTGGCCGAGACCGAGAAGCCGGGCGCCTGTCACCTGGAGCTGCCCGAGGACGTCGCCGACGAGGCGGTGACCAGCATGGCCGCGCCCCTGTCGACGGAGCGGCCGCGGCGGCCCTCGCCGGACCGGCAGGCCCTGCGGCGCGCCGCCGGGCTGATCGACCGTGCTCGTAACCCGCTCATCTTCGCCGGCAACGGCGTCATCCGGGGCCAGGCCTCGCTGGCCCTGCGCGAGTTCGCTGGCCGCACCGGTATCCCGGTGGCCAACACCTTCATGGCCAAGGGCTGCCTGCCCGGGAACCACGAGCTGCACCTGGGGACGATCGGGCTGCAGATGCGCGACGTGGTCTCCTGCGGCTTCGACCGCGCCGATCTGGTGATCGCCGCCGGCTACGACCCGGTGGAGTTCGCGCCCAAGCTGTGGAACGGCGAGCGCGGAAAGACGATCGTGCACGTCGACTTCACCCCGGCCGAGGTCGATGAGGACTATCAGCCGGCCGTCGAGGTGGTGGCCGACATCCGGGAGGCGCTCGACCTGCTTACCGATCTCGTGTCCACCCGCCGGGATCCCACGCACACGCGCCAGCTCCACGACTGGATCCTCGGTGAGCTCCAGGCCGGGGCCACCGACAACGGGTTTCCCCTCAAGCCCCAGCGCATCCTCCACGACCTCCGCAAGGTCCTGGCCCCCCACGACATCCTCGTTTCCGACGTGGGCGCGCACAAGCTCTGGGTGGCCCGGCTCTTCCAGGCCGAGGAGCCCAACACGGTGATCATCTCCAACGGCTTCGCCGCCATGGGCATCGGCCTGCCCGGCGCCATCGCCGCCAAGCTGCTGTACCCCGAGCGGCGGGTGGTGGCGGTGGTGGGCGACGGCGGGTTCCTCATGAACGTGCAGGAGCTGGAGACCGCCGTACGCCTGAACCTCGCGGTGGTCGTGGTCATCTTCCGGGACGATGCCTACGGCGTCATCCGCTGGAAGCAGCTCAATCGCTACGGCCGCGAGGCCGGCGTGGCCTTCGGCAACCCCGACTTTCCCGCCCTGGCCCGGGCCTTCGGCTGTCGCGGCACCCGGGTGGAGACCGCTGAGGCGCTGCTACCGGCGCTGGAGTCGGCCTTCGCCGGCCGCGGCCCGTGCCTGCTCGAGGTGCCGGTGGACTACCGCGAGAACTTCACGCTGACCGAGCGAATGGGCCAGCTCGTCTGTCCGGTCTGATGGACTTCGAGGCGCTCAGCCTGCCCGAGCCGGTCATGCGGGGCATCCGCGAGGCGGGCTTCGTCACCACCACGCCGATCCAGGAAGCGACCCTCCCGCTGGCGTTGAAGGGCAAGGACGTGGCCGGGCAGTCGCAGACGGGCACCGGCAAGACGGCGGCGTTCCTCATCGCCGCCTTCACCCGCCTGCTGCGCGAGGCTGACCGTCCCGGACGGCCAGGCGACGGCCCCCGCGTGCTGGTCATCGCCCCGACCCGAGAGCTCGTGGTCCAGATCGAGTCCGATGCTCGGCTCCTCGGCAAGTACACGCCGTTCCGGATCCTCAGCGTCTACGGGGGCATCGATTACAACCGGCAACGGGAGGCCCTGCGGGAGGGCTGCGACATCCTGGTCGGCACGCCGGGGCGACTCATCGACTACCTCAAGCAGCACGTGTGGTCGCCGCGCCGGGTCGAGGTGCTCGTCGTCGACGAGGCCGACCGGATGTTCGACATGGGCTTCATCGCCGACCTCCGGTTCATCCTGCGCCGGCTGCCGGCACCGGATCATCGCCAGTCCTTCCTCTTCTCGGCCACGCTGTCGTTCCGGGTCCTCGAGCTCACCTGGGAGTTCATGAACAATCCAGCCCAGATCTCGATCGCACCCCAGCAGAAGACGGTGGAGAAGGTCGAGCAGCGGCTCTTCCACGTGGCCCGCGAAGAGAAGTTTCCCCTCTTCCTGGGCCTGCTGGAGCGCGAGGGCGGTGACCGCATCCTGGTCTTCAGCAACACGCGCGAGGAGGCGCGGCGACTGGAGGACCGTCTGATCCGTAACGGTCGGGAAGCCCGGGCCCTGACCGGTGACGTCGATCAGAAGAAGCGGCTCCGTCTCCTGGCCGACTTCAAGCAGGGACGGCTGCCCATTCTCGTCGCCACCGACGTGGCCTCGCGCGGGCTGCACATCGAGGCGGTGAGCCACGTGGTCAACTGGGACCTGCCCGATGACGCCGAGGACTATGTCCACCGCATCGGCCGCACCGCGCGGGCGGGCGCGGGGGGCAAGGCGATCAGCCTGGTGGACGAGGTCAGCGCACTCCGGATCGAGGCGATCGAGAAATTCCTCGGGCAGAAGATCCCGGTGGAGTGGGCGGAGGAGGATCTGCTGGTCAAGGAGATCCCGCCTACGGCGGAGGAGCGGCGACGATACGCCGAGGAGCGGCGGGCGCGGCTAGCCGCGCGCCGTGACGGCGAGCGGGGCCGCGGGCCCGACCGGCGCCAGCGCGAGCGTGGCCACGAGC
>JBOHPM010000306.1:0-4457 GCA_050731715.1 Candidatus Rokuibacteriota bacterium | reverse complement strand
GGTTGATCTGCACGGCATGGGGGTTGACTACCTCCACGCTCGCCACCACGGGCTTGAGCATGGAGCCGCAGCGGGGGCTCTTGAAGTCGGGGTTCAGCACGCGGTCGAGACTGGCCTTGACGTCGGCGGCCGTGAGGGGCTGGCCGTCGTGCCACTTGACGCCCTGCCGGAGCTGGAAGGTGTAGGTCTTGCCGTCCGGCGATACCGCCCAACGCTCGGCGAGGTCCCCGATGATCTTCGTCGGGTCGTCGGGATCGTGGTGCAGGAGGCCCGAGTAGACTCCGGCGATGGCCTGCTGGACCGACAGGGGCGACTCCGCGTGGATGTCGAGCCGGCCGGGATCGCCGTAGACGTACCAGTTGAGGATCCCGCCCGAGCGGGGCTTGTCCTGGGCGGCGACGTCGGCCACGCTGACGCCGGCGCCCAGCACGAGGAGCGTGAGTACGACGAGGATCTTCGAGCGCTTCATCGCTGTCCCTCCTGTGATCGGGGGTGGCTCAGCCGAGCCCCCCGCGGAGCCGAGGATCGGTCAAGTCGCGGATGGCGTCCCCGAGCAGGTTCAGCCCGAAGACGGTCAGGCTGATCGCGGCGCCCGGGAAGAAGATCATCCAGGGTGCCGTCTCCAGGGCCTGCACTCCCGACGTCAGCATGCCGCCCCAGGACGGCTCGTCGGGCGGCGCGCCCAGGCCGAGAAAGCTCAGGGACGCTTCGACCACGATGGCGTAGGCGATGTTGACGGTGGCCAGCACGATATAGGTCGCGAAGGTGTTCGGCAAGACGTGGCGAAAGATGACCCGCCACTGCGAGCCACCGGAGGCGCGGGCGGCCTCCACGAACGGCGTCTCCTTGAGGCCCAGCACCACCGAGCGGAGCGTTCGCGCCGCGGTCGGGCCCAGCAGGATTGCCAGGGCCACGATCACGTTGTCGACGGACTGGCCGAGGGCGGCCATGAGGGACAGGGCCAGGATGATGGGCGGCAGGGCCATCACGCTGTCCACGACCCGCTGGCTCACCGAGTCGGCCAGGCCGCCGAAGTAGGCGGTGATCACGCCCCAGAGACCGCCGAGGGTGATGCCCAGGGCCACGGAGACCAGCCCCACGTACAGGGACAGTCGGGCGCCCCAGATGACGCGGCTCAACATGTCGCGCCCGAGGTGGTCGGTTCCCATCGGGAACTCGGCGCTGGGCGGCAGGTACGGGGCGAACGCGGCGTCCTTGGCCCCGTGGGGCGCGAGCTGGGGGGCGAACACGGCGGTGGCGATCAGCAGCACGATGATCACGGCGCCGATGGCGCCCAGGGGCTGCCGGGCGACGAACCACCGGAGCCGGGCCAGCAGGTGGCGGGCGGGGGCCTGACGCCACGAGGGGGCGTCCGCGATGCCGGGCGCCTGGACCGTCAGGCCTTCGGCCAGATCAGGCATACCGGATCCGGGGGTCGAGCCAGGCGTACAGGAGGTCCACGCCGAGATTCACGATGAGGAACACCAGGGCCATGACGAAGATGAGGGCCTGCACCGTGGGGTAGTCCCGGTAGCTGACGGCCTGGACCAGCGCCGTGCCCATGCCCGGGACCGCGAAGATGATCTCCATGATCACGATGCCGCCCAGGAGTCTGCCGCCCCACCACCCGATGAAGGTCACGACGGGCAGGAGCGAGTTGCGCAGCGCGTGGCGGTAGACCACCGTCCGCTCGGCCAGCCCCTTGGCCCGCGCCGTCCGCACGTAGTCCTGGCGAACGACCTCGAGCATTTGCGACCGGGTCAGTCGCATGATGGGCGCGCTGATGTAGTAGGCCTGGGCCAGGGTTGGCCACACGAGCTGCTTGAGGTTCTCCACGGGATCGTCGACGAACGCCACGAACTCCAGGGGTGGCATCCAGCGGAACGTCCGCACCAGGAGGTACAGGATGAGCACGCCGGTGAAGAAAATGGGCAGGCTGAGGCCGCTGATGCTCACCACGCGGACCAGGTAGTCCGCCCAGGTGTTCTGACGCACGGCCGAGATCACGCCCAGGGGGACGGCCCACAGCAGGGCGACCAGGATGGTGAGGAACGCCAGCTCCATCGAACGGGGGAAGCGCTCGCGCAGAATCTCGGTGACCGGCCGCCGCTGCGTGTAGGAATAGCCGAAGTCCCCGCGCACCACGCCGCCGAGCCAGCTCAGGTACTGGATGAGCACCGGCTGGTCGAGCCCGAGCTCGGCGCGGATCTGCCGAATCTGCTTCTCCTGCACCGCGCTCGATTCGCTACCGGTCTGGTAGACGAGGATCTCGGCGATGTCGCCCGGCACCACGCGCAGGAGCAGGAAGATGAGCAGCGAGGCCCCCACGAGCGAGGGAATGAACAGCAGGACCCGTCGGATGACGTACTTGTGCATCGTCAGACAGCCTTCGCCATGCGTATAATAGCCCCCTTGCGGATGCCCCCGAAAGCGTCCTCCGCGCCCCGACCATGAGCGACGCCGACGACCTCGCGCGGGCCACCGAACTGTGGCGCGAGGCCTATCGCCGGCAGATGGAAGGCGACCTGCAGGCCGCGATCGACCTCTACCGGCGCTCCATCGCGGTGCATCCCACGGCCGAGGCCCACACGTTCCTGGGCTGGACGTTCAGCTTCCAGGGCCGGCTGGACGAGGCGCGGGACGAATGCCTCAAGGCCATCGAGGTCGATCCCGATTTCGGCAACCCCTACAACGACATCGGCGTCTACCTGATGCAGCAGGACAAGCTCGACGAGGCCATCCCCTGGCTGGAGAAGGCCAAGCAGGCCCGACGCTACGAGCCCCGGCAGTTCCCCTACATGAACCTCGGCCGGATCTTCATGCGCAAGGGCCGCTGGGCCGAGGCCGCCCGGGAGCTCGAGGGCGCCGTGCGGATGGCGCCCGAGGACGCCGAGACGCGCAAGGCGTTGCACGGTCTGCTGGCCCGGCTCAACGGTCACGCCTCGACCCGTCATGGCTGACCAGCAGGGGATCGGCGAGTACGACGTCGTCCCGCTCACCTGAGGGGCGCGGCGCGCCCGCCGCCGGCCGAGCCGCGCTGAAGATCGCCGTGGTCGCCCTGCTGCTCGTCGTCGGCTTCCTGCTGGCGAGCCTGTTCGCCTTCTGGCTGGCCGTCCGACCGCCCCGTCTCACCATCGACCTGCGCCCGATCGACGTCGGGCTCGCCGTCGAAGCCGTGACCATCCGGTCCGCCGACGGGCTGCAGCTCTCGGCCTGGCTCGCGGCGCGACCCGGGCGGCCGGCCGTGATCCTCCTGCACGGCTACCCGGCCGAGAAGCGGGATCTGCTCCCGCTGGCCGCCGCGCTGCACCAGCACTTCACGGTGATGCTCGTCGACCTGCGATACTTCGGCGAGAGCCAGGGCCGCGTCACGACCCTTGGATATCGCGAGCGCGACGATCTCAAGCGGACCGTGGACGTGCTCGAGGCGCGCGGGCTCGGTCCGGTGGGCGTCTTCGGCTTCTCGTTCGGCGGCGCCGTGGCGTTGCTGACGGCGGCCGAGGACCCGCGCATCCGGGCCGTGGCGGCCTATGCCCCGTTCGCCGACCTCCGACTCCTCGGGCGCGACCTGTACCGGCACCTGTGGCTGCTGCGCGAGCCCCTAGTGGGCCTCATGCGCTTGTGGTCCCGGCTCTTGCTGGGCGTCGACATCACCCGTCCCTCACCGGGGCAGGCGGCCAGGGGGCTGGGCGTTCCCGTGTTGCTGATCCATAGCCGGGTAGACGAGCAGATCCCCTTCCACCATGCCGAGCACCTGGCGCGGGCCCTGGCCGGCAAGCCCGGGGCCCAGTTCGTGTTTACCGATGAGGGATACCACGGCGGACTGGGCGTGGAGCTGCAGGAGCGGCTGGCCCGCTTCTTTCTGGTCTCATTGCACTAGGAAGTGGTCGATTCTCCCTAATATTCCTCGCTACGTCGGCGCTGCCCCTGGCACAGTGGTTGCGTGGCCAACGCGCGCTCTACTTGCTCGACACGGCGCTCGTCCCGGACGCGGTTGGAGGGGGCATGGATCCGGAATTCAGGTCGGTGAAGATCGAGGACATCAAGGAACTGCAGGAGCTCGTCGTCGCATCGGTCGCCTCCATCGAGCCCGGGCTCCAGCTGCTCGACAGCCAGGCGACACTGGGCGGCAGCACCATCGATCTGGTCGCGATCGACGCCGAGGACGTCCTCACCCTCGTCAACGTCGGGTTCGAAGCCGATGACGAGATGATGCTGCGGGCGCTGGAGGCGTACTCCTGGTGCCTGGAGGCCCCGGACGAGCTGCATCAGCTCTTCCCGGCGGTGCCCTCGCCCGCGGAGCCGCGGGTCATCTTCATCGCCGAGCGGATTCCCCAGGGCTTCCTCCGCAAGATCCGCCACCTGCGCTTTCATCGCGTCGACTGTCTGGAGTTCCACTTCGGCCTGCAGTTCTCGTCGGTAGAGGAGCTCCGGGAGCCCGAGGCTCCGATCGAGCC
>JBOHPM010000305.1:0-4474 GCA_050731715.1 Candidatus Rokuibacteriota bacterium | reverse complement strand
CCCGCCGGCGAGGCCCCGATCCTCGGGGTGAGCGGGGCCGATCTCGCCGAGGGCATCCGGGCCCACGGCCACCGGGACGTGACCTACGTGGGCGGCGACCGGGCGCGGGTGGTCCAGCGCCTGGTCGGGCTCACCCGTCCCGGGGACCTGGTCCTGACCCTCGGCGCGGGTGACGTCGGCCACATTGGATCCGAACTCTTGCTCCGACTCGGGGCTGACTCGTTCGGAGGGGGGCCCACATGTTAGGAGAGATCCGAGGGGAAGTGCGGTTCAAGGAACCGCTGAGCTTCCACACCTCGTTGCGCATCGGCGGTCCGGCGGACATCTTCGTCGTCCCCCAGGACGTCGATGACATCCGTCACGCGCTGGCCTTCGCCGACCGCGAGCAGTTGCCGGTCGTGGTGGTCGGCGGCGGCAACAACCTGCTCGTCCGCGACCGCGGCGTGCGGGGCGTGGTGCTCAAGCTCGAAGGCTGCCTGGGCCGGGCTGAGTACCACGGCGAGGAGGCCGTGGCCGGCGCCGGGGCAGGCCTCTCGGCCCTGATCCGGGAGGCGGCGGCCCTCAACCTGGGCGGCATCGAGTGCCTGGCCGGCATTCCGGCCACGATCGGCGGCGCCCTGGCCATGAATGCCGGCACGCCCGATGGCCTCATCGGGGACTTCGTGTCGGCCGCCTATTTCCTGTATCCCGACGGCACCCTCGGCGAGTACAAGCCCAACGCCGGGGCCTTCACCTACCACGCCTTTCATTTCCCCCCGGGCGCGGTGCTCATCGGGTGCCGACTGCGGCTGACGCGCCGGCCGTTTGCCGAGATCCAGAAGGAGATCAAGCAGCGGCTCAAGGTCAAGAAGGCGACGCAGCCCCTGGCCCTGGCCTCGGCGGGCTGCGTGTGGAAGAACCCGGCGGGCGAAGCGGCCGCGCGCCTGATCGAACGGGTCGGCCTGCGGGGCAAACGGATCAACGGCGCCGAGATTTCCACCAAGCACGCGAACTTCATCGTCAACCGAGGAGGCGCCGTGTCGGGAGACGTGAAGGCCCTCATGGACCTGGCCCGGGAACGGGTCCACGGGCATTTTGGCGTCACGCTCGAGACCGAGATCCGCGTCATCGGTGAGTAAGGGCGGGCTCGCTTCTCCGCGGGGTCGCCGCTCGCCGCTGGCCGATCTCGGCGAGCGCGGCGGCCTCATGGCGCGCCAGCGTCTGGCCCGGGCCGGGCGGCGGCGCTGGCGCTGGGCCGTCCGCGCCCTGGCCCTGGTGGGTGGCGGTCTGCTGGTGCTCGGCGTGCAGGCGGTCGGGGTCGCGTGGTTCCTCACCACCGACCACTTCGGCGTCAGTGTCGTGGAGGTGCGGGGGACCTCGCGAGTGTCTCCCGAGCGGATCCTGGCCGCCGCGCAGATCGCGGCGGGGACGAACTTCTGGCGGCTGGATGGCGCCGCCGCGACCGCTCGCATCGAGGCCCTGCCCGAGATCCGCCGCGCCGAGCTGATCCGGGAGCTCCCCAGCCGCGTGGTGATCCTCGTCGAGGAGCGCCGCCCGTTCACGCTCGTCCACGGCGCCCGCCTGCACTGGATCGACGAGGAGGGCCGCGTGCTCGGAGAGGAGCGCGACGCCGTCGCCTCCCCGGCGCCGGTCATCAGCGGGCTGAGCGAGGAGGAAGTGGTCGCGATGCGCACCCAGCCCTCGGCCAAGGCCCGCGCCGCGATCGCGCTCATCCGTGCCTTGCTGCGCAGCGGTAGCCCCCTGGCCAGCCAGATCTCCGAGATCGACATGAGCCGGCGCGAAGGTCCCGTCCTGTACACCATCGGCGGCATCGAGGTTCGCCTCGGCGACGAGGACTGGGAACAGCGCCTGGCCCGACTGGAGGGCGTGCTGGCCCAGGTGGGCGGCCCGAGCGCGACGGTGAGCGCCATCGACCTGCGCTACCGGGATCAGGTCATCCTCAAGACGGGAGGCCGAGGATAGCCCGGGCCAGGCCGCGGGAGCTCGTGGTCGGGCTCGACGTGGGCACGACCAAGGTCTGTGCGGTCATCGCCGAGACGAACGCCGCCCACGGTCTCGACATCGTCGGCGTCGGGGCCGCCCCTTCGCGCGGTCTGCGCAAAGGGGTGGTGGTCAACATCGACTCGACCGTGGAGGCCATCAGGCAGGCCGTGGCCGAGGCCGAGCAGATGGCCGGGGTCGAGGTGTCGGGCGTCTACGCCGGTGTCGCCGGCGCCCACATCCGCGGCGTCAACAGCCGCGGTGCCGTGACCGTGTCGGGCAAGGAGCGCGAGGTGAGCCCCGCCGACGTCCAGCGGGCGGTCGAGACGGCCCGGGCCATCACCCTGCACCAGGACCGCGAGATCATCCACGTCCTGCCCCAGGCGTTCGTGGTCGATGAACAGGACGGCATCCGGGAGCCGGTGGGCATGTCGGGCGCGCGCCTGGAGGTGGAGGTCCACATCGTGACTGGCGCCGTCAGCGCCATCCACAACGTGATCCGTTCCGTGAACCGCGCCGGTCTCACCGTCCACGACATCGTCCTCGAGCCCCTGGCCTCGGCCGAAGCCGTGCTCGCCCCCGACGAGATGGAGCTCGGCGTCGTCCTCGTCGACATCGGCGGGGGCACCACCGACCTGGCTTTCTTCCGGGACGGGGCCGTCTGGCACTCGGCCATCCTGCCGCTGGGCGGCGACCACATCACCAATGACATCGCGGTGGGGCTGCGCGCCCCGGTGAGCGACGCCGAGGACCTCAAGCGGCGGTATGGCTGTGCGCTCACGTCGCTCGTCTCGGCCGAGGAGACGATCGACGTGCCCTCGATGGGGGGCCGCAAGCCGCGCCAGCTCTCCCGGCAGATCCTCTCCGAGATCATCCAGCCGCGGATCGAGGAGATCCTCACGCTGGTGGCCCGGGAGACGGTCAAGCTCGGCTTCCAGGACGCCGCCACCGCCGGGGTCGTCGTCACCGGGGGCACCGCCCTCCTGGAGGGCGTGCCCGAGCTGGCGGAGGCGGTCTTCGACCTGCCGGTCCGGCGCGGGCTGCCCGAGAGCGTCGGGGGCCTGGCCGACGTGGTCAAGAGCCCGATCTACGCCACCAGTGTGGGTCTGGCCCTCTACGGCGCGCGGACCGGTCCGCCGACGGGGGACAGCGAGGTGCCGAGCGGGAACGGCGGGCCGGGCCTCGGGCGGATGGCCCGTCGCCTCACGGAGTGGTTCGGTGAAATGTTCTAAGAGCGCGCAACCGGGAGCGCGAAGGGAGGCGCGGATGGAGAAGGAACGCGGTCGGCGCCCGCTGTTCGAGCTGGAGGAGACCCCGCAGGCGGCCAAGATCAAGGTGATCGGCCTGGGCGGGGGCGGCAGCAACGCCGTGAGCCGGATGATCAGCGCCCAGTTCACCGGTGTGGATTTCATCGTCGCCAACACCGACAGCCAGGCACTGCGCGCTTCGCCGGCCCCCATCAAGCTGCATCTGGGCGCCAAGCTGACGCAGGGGCTGGGGGCGGGCTCCAATCCGCAGATCGGGCGCGACGCCGCGCTGGAGGACCCCGAGCAGATCACCCGCCTGCTCGAGGGGGCCGACATGGTCTTCATCACCGCGGGGCTCGGCGGCGGAACCGGCACCGGCGCCGCCCCGGTGGTCGCCTCGCTGGCCAAGGATCTCGGCATCCTCACCGTGGCCGTGGTGACCAAGCCCTTCCACTTCGAGGGCCGGCGGCGGATGCTGCAGGCCGAGTCCGGCCAGGACGACCTTCGGGCCGTAGTCGACACCCTCATCACGATCCCCAACCAGCGGCTGCTGTCGGTGGTGGAGCGGGGGACGGCGCTGATGGACGCCTTCCGTGTCGCCGATTCCGTCCTGCACCAGGCCGTGCAGGGCATCTCGGATCTGATCCTGGTCCCCGGCCTCATCAATCTCGACTTCGCCGACGTCCGCACCATCATGTCAGGCATGGGCATGGCGATGATGGGCACCGGCGTCGGCCGCGGTGAGCACCGCGCCCTCGACGCGGCCCACAAGGCGGTGGCCAGCCCCCTGCTCGACGACTCGTCGATCGACGGGGCCAAGGGCGTGCTCATCAACTTCACGGGCGGGCCGGACCTGTCGTTGCACGAGGTGGAGGAAGCCGCGCGCATCGTGCAAGAGGCCGCCAACGACGAGGCCAACATCATCTTCGGCGCCGTCATCGACCAGAGCCTCGCCGATGAGGTGAGGATGACCGTGATCGCCACGGGCTTTCCCGAGAAGCGTGAGGCCCTGACCCCGAGCGGCAAGGTGGTCGACCTGCCCCGGGCCAACCGGGCCCCGGGGCTGGCCAGCGCCGGCTCCTGGCGGCGGCGGTCGGGCGAGCTGCGCGCGGAAGGCGACGACGGCGCTGACGGCAGCGGCAGCGACCTCGACGTGCCGGCGTTTCTGCGGCGCCAGGCCGACTAGCGCCGACCGCCGGCGGCAAGGCGCCGGCCGCGGGGCGAGCGGCGGGGGGTGTCCCGTGCTC
>JBOHPM010000304.1:0-4487 GCA_050731715.1 Candidatus Rokuibacteriota bacterium | reverse complement strand
TCCGGCCGACGAACTCGCAGCGGACGAGCAGGAAGGCGATGGTGAAGCCAAGCACCGAGGTGGCCGCCACCGTGCCCAGGCCGAGCAGCAGCGAGTTGACCAGCGAGCGCCGGTAGAACGCATCACCGGCGAATTCGACGAAGTGGGCCACAGTGAGCCGCCCGGCCTCGTCGGTGAACGCGTCCCAGAAGATCCTCAGGAGGGGGTAGACCAGGAAGACCAGCAAGAAGAGCCAGATGACGGCGACCCCGAGGGCCGGGGCCAGGGCCAAGCGTGCGCGCGATCGCCCGGCCGCCGGCGCGGCGGCCACGTCAGTCATCGGCCAGCGTGAGCGCCGTCGAGGAGGGAAACGAGAGCGTGACCCGGGCGCCGGGCGCCAGTACATCGTGGTGCCAGGGGTCGCGCACATCGACCCTCAAGAGAGGGCCGGCAGCCGTCTCCACGTCGTAACGCAGGGTGTTGCCCAGGTAGGAGGCCAGCACGACGCGACCCGGGCACGTGTTTTCCGGCCCGGGCCCCAGCGTGATGTTCTCGGGGCGGACGGCCAGGACGCAGCGCTCGCCCTGCTGCACCGCGTGGCCCGGGCGGCCGTGCAGGTGACCGAGCACCGTCTCTACCACGACTCGACCATCAGCCGCCTCCCGGCAGATCCCGGCGATGAAGTTGTTCACCCCCACGAAGTCGGCCACGAAGCGGGTAGCCGGGCGCTCGTAGAGCTCCTTGGGGGTGGCGACCTGGAGGATCACTCCCAGGCGCATGACGGCCACCCGATCGGACAGCGACAGGGCCTCTTCCTGGTCGTGGGTGACGTACACCGTGGTGATCCCCAGCTCTTGCTGCAGGCGGCGGATCTCCGTGCGAACCTGCACGCGGATCTTGGCGTCCAGGTTGGAGAGCGGCTCGTCGAGGAGAAGGATCTCGGGATTGAGGACGAGGGCGCGGGCCAACGCCACCCGCTGCTGCTGGCCACCTGAGAGCTGGCCGGGGTAGCGCCCCTCCAGGCCGGCCAGGTTGACCTTGCCCAGCACATCGGCCAGCCGGCGTTCGATCTCCGTAGCGCCCAGACGCCGCAGCCTCAGACCATAGGTGATGTTCGCCCGGACCGTCATGTGGGGCCAGAGGGCATAGTTCTGAAAGACCATGCCGATGTTGCGCGCGTAGACGGGCACGTCGTCCACGCGGCGGTCGCCGAACCAGATCTCGCCGGCGTCGGGGGCATAGAATCCGGCAATCAGCCGGAGCAGCGTGGTCTTGCCGCAGCCCGATGGCCCCAGCAGCGTGAACAGCTCGCCATCGCCGACGTCCATGCTCGCCCCGTCCGCCGCGACGACGCCGGCGAACCGCTTGAGGACGCCGCGCAGCGAGACCGTGGTCATTGTAACGAAGCGTCGGTGGCCGGCTCGAGCGGAGGGTGGCCTGCCCCAGGCACGCGTGGCTGCGTTTGTAACGAAGCGTCGGCGGCCGGCTCGAGCGGAGGGTGGCCTGCCCCAGGCACGCGTGGCTGCGTTTGTAACGAAGCGTCGGCGGCCAGCTCGAGCCGAGGGAGTGCGAAGCCACAGCGCGCTCGGCGCGCGAGGCAAGCCTGAATGAATTGGCCTGCCCTGGGCACGCGGGGCTCCGTCAGGGCTTCTTCCAGACCGCCTCGATGTCCGCGCGGTACCGCTGCTTGAGCGCCTCGGATCGCTTGGCGGCAACGGCCTCGTCGTACACGTTAGAGACCTCGGCATCGAAATACGAGCGCACCCCGCCCGTGAACTCGACGGCCTTCTCCGCAGTGGAGCCGGGCGAGCCCTGGACGCGGAAGCGGGGGGTGATGGGAAACAGGCCGCGCTCCATGAACACCTTCTGGCCGCGCTCGGTGAGCAGGAACTCGATGAAGGCGCGGGCAGCCCGGGGATTGCGGGCCCCGGCCAGCACCGCCATGGGCTCCGGCGTCACGAACGCATTCTGGGGAGCCACGAATTTGATGTCGAAGCCGGCCAGCCTCTCCTCGAAGGCCATGTACGAGGGGACCGCGAACCCCGCGGCGTACTCACCCTTGGCCACTACGGTCGGCACGTCTCGGCTCCGCGCCGTGAAGTGGCCGGTATTGGCGGCCAGGCGCTTGAGCCACTCCCAACCTTTGTCCTCCCCGTGTATCGACAGCATCACTTCGTAGGTCGCGTTCGAGGACGACGAGCGAGTAGGCGCGCACTGGGCGACCTCACCGCGAAGCTTAGGATGCAGGAGGTCGTCCCAGGTCTTGGGCTCGGGGACACCCAGCCGCTGGAGCCGCCGGGGATGGTAGACGAGGCCGTACGGCTCGAGCGCGGTGCCCACCCAGTAACCGTCCTTGTCCTTGAGGGGGATCGGCTTGGGCTTGCCGATCGCCGCCGGGATCGAATCCCACGCCTCCCGCGCGATCTCGGCCTTCTGCAGCAGCTTCTGCTCGACCAGCTTCTCGAAGAGCGCCGACTCACCGCCCCAGAAGATGTCGGCTTCCGGGCGGCCCTTCCACTCCACGATGCGTCCATACGCGATCGGGGTGCCGGCGGGGATCGCGTTGACCTTCACGCTGATGTTCCACTTCTCTCTGGCGTACTCGGCGAAGGCCTTGAGGGCGGCGTCGTGGATGAACTTCGACACCGGGGTGATGAGCACCAGCTCGCCCTCGATCGGGGCTTGCGCCGCCGCCGAACCCGCGCCGAGGACCGCCAGGGCTGCCAAAACCAGCACCGCGAATCGTCGCATCGCTTGTCTCCTTCTTCCTCAGGAATGGGCCCAGGCGCGGGCCCGCTCGACCGCCTGCCGCCAGCCCTCATAGCACTGGGCCCGCCGCGCCGGGTCCATCGCGGGGGCGAACGCGCGCTCGATCGTCGCCCGCTCGGCCAGCGCCTCCAGCGAGGCCCAGAGGCCCACCCCCAGGCCGGCCAGGTAGGCGGCGCCCAGCGCCGTCGACTCGATCACCGCGGGCCGCAGCACCGGGACGTCCAGCATGTCTGCCTGAAACTGGCACAGCAGATCGTTGGCGGCGGCGCCGCCATCCACGCTCAATGCCTGGGGGGCGATCCCGGCATCGGCGACCATTGCCTCCAGGACGTCGCGACTCTGGTAGGCGATCGCCTCCAGCGCCGCCCGTACCAGGTGGGCCGCCGTCGTGCCGCGAGTCAAGCCCACGATCGTGCCCCGCGCGTACATGTCCCAGTACGGTGCGCCCAGGCCGACGAACGCGGGGACGAAGTAGACACCGCCGGTGTCGGCTACCGAGCGCGCCAGGGCCTCGCTCTCGGCTGCCGTCCGGATCAGCCCGAGTCCGTCCCGCAGCCACTGCAGGGCGGCCCCCGCGATGAAGACGCTGCCCTCAAGAGCATACGTCGTCACGCCCCCAACGCGCCACGCGATCGTCGTGAGGAGGCCGTGGCGGGAAGCCACCGGCGTCGAACCGGTGTTGAGCAGGAGGAAGCAGCCGGTGCCATAGGTGTTCTTCGCCATCCCCGGCTGATAGCACGCCTGCCCGAAGAGGGCAGCCTGCTGATCGCCGGCGATTCCGGCGATAGGGATCCCGCGGGGAAGCCAGCCGAGCTCGACGCTCTCACCGAAGACCCCGGCCGAGGCCTGCACGCGAGGCAGGACCGCGGCCGGCACGGCCAACATCTGCAGCAGCTCGGGGTCCCAGTCCGCCTGGCGGAGGTCGAGCAGCAGCGTGCGGGAGGCGTTGCTGACGTCGGTAGCGTGCACCCCGCCGCCGGTGAGCTTCCAGAGCAGCCAGCTATCGACGGTGCCAAACGCGAGCTCCCCGCGCTCGGCCCGGCGGCGCGCTCCGGGCACCTCGTCCAGCAGCCAGCGCAGCTTGGTGCCCGAGAAGTAGGCGTCGAGCACGAGCCCGGTGCCCGCGCGTACCCGCGCCTCGTGGCCCTCGCGGCGGAGGCGATCGCACAGGGCCGCCGTGCGACGGCACTGCCACACGATCGCCCGGTGAACGGGGGCGCCGCTCGACCGCTCCCACACGAGCGTCGTCTCACGCTGGTTGGTGATCCCGACGGCCGCCACCTCGCTCCCCGCCACGCCGGCCGTCGCCAGCGCGGCCTGGGCCGCCTGCTGGGTGGTGGTCCAGATCTCTCCGGGGTCGTGCTCCACCCACCCGGGCTGCGGGTAGTACTGCGGTAGCTCCGCGTAGCCGCGGGCCCGCACCCGGCCCTCGGGATCCACGACCAGCGCCGTCGAGCCCGACGTTCCCTGATCGAGGGCCAGGACATAGCGACGCGTCATCGCCCGGCCAGCCTCAGCGCCAGGTCCGGCCGGTCGCTGATCACGATGTCCACCCCCAGGCTGATCACGCGACGCAGATCGGCCTCCTCGTTCACCGTCCAGGCGGCCAGCACCAGCCCGGCCCGGCGCGCGGCCGTCGTCACGTCGGCATCCACCAGGCGGTGGTTGAAGCCTACTGCCGCGGCGCCCAGCTCGACAGCGCGCGTGACGGCTGCCGCCGGCCAGACCCGCTCGTGCTG
>JBOHPM010000303.1:0-4501 GCA_050731715.1 Candidatus Rokuibacteriota bacterium | reverse complement strand
TCGCCTGGCGCTGGGCCCCGCAGGGAAGCTCGGGCTCGGTGCCCCTGACGAAGGCCATCGTGACGACCCTCACGCACTCGTTGGAGGGGTCGAGATCGACCGGCGCCATGGCCACGCGCTCCGGCATCGGGAAGTCCTCTTTGGGGTCCTTGCCGACGACCTGCCGCATGTACGAAGTCCAGATGGGCACGGCCACCCGCGAGCCGGTTTCGTCACGGCCCAGACTGCGGGGCCGATCGTAGCCGACCCATACTCCCGTGGCCAGGCGCGGCGTGAAGCCGATGAACCAGGCGTTGGAGTAGTCGTTTGTCGTCCCCGTCTTGGCGGCGATGGGCCGGTTCAGCACCTTCGCGCCCTGCCCCGTCCCGCGGTCCACCACGCCCTTCAGCATGTGGGTGATGACGTAAGCGAGCTCGGGCGAGACGGCCTCCTTGCCTTCCGGGACATGCTCCTCGAGGAGTCCCCCCTGGGCGTCCGTCACATAGCGGATCGTCGTCGGCGGCAACCACAGACCCTGGTTGGCGAAGGCGCTGTAGGCCGACGTCAGCTCGAGCAGCGAGAGGTCGGAGGTGCCCAGCGCCAGGGTCAGGTCGGCCGTCAGCGGACTCGTGATCCCGAACCGACGGGCGACCTGGATGGTGCGGTTCACGCCCAGGCGCTCCTGAAGCTTGATCGTCACCACGTTGACGGAATCCTCGACAGCCTGCTGCAGGGTGGTGGGGCCGCGGAACTGGCGGTCGTAGTTTTCCGGCTTCCAGGCGGTGCTGTTGCGCCCGACCGGGTAGCTGACGGGCGAATCCTCGATGATGCTGGCCGGCGTGAAGCCCGCCTCCAGCGCGGCGATGTACACGAAGGGCTTGAACGCCGAGCCGGGCTGGCGCCGGGCCAGGACCGCGCGGTTGAACTCGCTCCGCAAGAAATCGTAGCCCCCAACCATGGCCTTCACGTAGCCGGTCTGGGGCTCGATGGTGACGAGCGCCCCTTCCGGGTGCTCGCCGGGCTTTCCCCGACTGGTACGAGTTTCCAGTGAGTTCAAGCCCTCGCGGACGGCCTGCTCGGCGGCCAGCTGCATCCAGGGATTGAGCGTGGTATAGACGTTCAGCCCGCCCTTGAAGACCATATCAGCACCGTAGCGGGCCTCCAGGGCACTCTGGACGTATTCGAGGAAGTACTGGCCAGTCGTCCGTCGGCGCTCGGGTGGGATGAGCCCGAGGTCGGTGCGGGCCAGTTGCTGGGCCTCGGATTCCTTGATCGTGCCGTACTCGGCCATGCGCCGAAGCACGGTCTCCCGGCGTTGCTTGGCGGCGTCCGGATGCTCGAAGGGTGAGTAGCCCGTGGGCGCCCGGGGCAGGCCACCGAGCAGGGCCGCCTCGCGAACGTCGAGCTCCGACACGGACTTGCCGAAGTACGTCCGGGCCGCCGCCTCGACACCGAAGGCCCCGTGCCCGAAGTACACCTGGTTGAGATACATCTCGAGAATCCGGTCCTTGGAATAGCGGCGCTCCAGCTCGAGCGCCAGCACGGCCTCCTTCAGCTTCCGTTCCAGGCTCTTGTCGGGGGTGAGAAACAGCACCTTGGTCAGCTGCTGGGTGATGGTGCTGCCACCCTCCACGATCCGTCCCCGACGGTAGTTCTGGACGGTGGCCCGAGCGATCCCGATGGGATCCACGCCCCAGTGGGAGTAGAAGCGATGATCCTCGGTGGCGATGATGGCCTCGCGCAGGGTGTGGGGAACCTGAGCAATGGGCACGAAGATCCGCCGCTCGGCATGAAGCTCGGTGATGAGGTCGTCATTGTCGTCGTAGATCCGCGTGCCCAGCACGGGCTGGAAGTTTTCCAGGGCGCTCACGGGTGGCAGGGAGCGCGGCAGGATCATGAAGGCCCACAGCGCCGTGGCAGCCAGGCCGGCACCGAACAACAGGGTGAGCACGCCGACCGCGAGAAGGAGTCGCCGCAGCCACCGCCGGGCTCGTGCCGGGCCCCCGGCCTGGACGGTTTTTCGCCTCAGCCTGAGCCACGACATGTGCACTCCATTATACTGACACGCCCCTTTCCGGCTGCCTCTTGAGACGTTCGCCTCTCGGGCAGGCCCGGGTGCGATAATGCCCACTGCTCATGCGGAGTCCCAGGGTGCTTGGGGACCTCGAGGCTCGCGGACTCGTGGCCGATGTGACCGGTCGCGAGGAGCTGGGGGCGCATCTCGGGCAAGGCGCGAGGGCCGTGTACTGTGGCTTCGATCCCACCGCGGACAGCCTGCACATCGGCAGCCTGCTGCCCCTGCTCGCGCTGCGCCGCTTCCAGCTGGCCGGCCACCGTCCGATCGTCCTGATCGGGGGCGGCACCGGTCTCATCGGCGACCCCAGCGGCAAGACGGGCGAGCGCCCTCTGAGCCCGGCCGACCAGGTCGAGGCCTGGGCTGGACGGCTCAAGCGGCAGGTGGCTCGGTTCCTCGACTTCGATGCCGCAGGCGGGGCCAGGCTGCTCGACAACTTCGCCTGGTTGTCCCGGCTCGATGTGATCGCATTCCTGCGCGACGTGGGCAAGGAGTTCCCGGTGGGCGCCATGTTGGCCAAGGAGTCGGTACGGTCGCGGCTGGGGCGGGCCGAGGTGGGACTCTCGTACACGGAGTTCAGCTATCAGATATTGCAAGCCTACGACTTCCTCGAGCTCTGGCGCGCCCAGGGGTGCACCGTGCAGATCGGTGGCGCCGATCAGTGGGGCAATATCACGGCCGGCATCGAGCTGATCCGCCGCAAGACTGGCGGCTCCGCATTCGGCTTGACCTTGCCCCTGGTGACCAGGAGCGACGGGGGCAAGTTCGGCAAGACCGAGGCGGGGACCGTGTGGCTGGAGGCCGCCAAGACCTCGGCCTACGAGCTGTACCAGTTCTGGCTCAATACGGCAGACGCTGATGCCGAGCGTTTCCTCAAGTACTTCACCTTCCTATCGCTCGACGAGATCGCGGACCTTTCCGAGGCCACGACCCGGGCGCCGGAGAAGCGGGCCGCCCAGCGGGTCCTCGCTCGGGAGGCGACCCGCCTGATCCACGGCGAGGCAGGCCTCCGGGAGGCCGAGGCCATCACCGAAGCGCTGTTCACCGGCGACGTCGCCACGCTGACCGGGGAGCAGCTGGCCCAGGCCTTTCGAGGGGTACCGACGACCCGTCTGGCTGGCCTGGCGGGGTTGACCTTCATGGACCTGCTCCTGAGCACGGGACTGGCCTCCTCCAGACGAGTCGGTCGCGAGTTATTGTCGAGCGGAGCGATCGTGGCGAACGGGCGGCGTATCACGGACCCCGCCGCGGTGGTCCCACCGGACACGCCTCTGCACGGCAGATATCTGGTCCTCCGGAAGGGCAAGCGGACGTATCACCTGGTGATCATCGGCGACGAGACCGGCACGGGCGCATGATCGGCGGCGGGGCCACGGTACCGCCCGGTTGCCCCCGGCAGTGGCCAAGAGCTACCCACCGAGGAGCTTGACAGCACCCGCCCCCATGCGTATAGTGACATTTCGCTCGCAGTTGAGCGACGGTTTAGACAGTTTATCCGGCACATCCGGTCACCTTCCAAGCTGACCGTAGGGCTCTTTGAAAGTTGCATATGCTATCGGCTCACCGAAGAGGTGTGAGCACCATCCGTTCCAATCGAGCCTTGCGCTCGGCCGAGTAGCTGCCAAGCAGCATCAGCAGTGAACACGTTCGAGCTACCAGGTTCATCGCTTTTTTTGGCGAGTTTGATCCTGGCTCAGAGCGAACGCTGGCGGCGTACCTAACACATGCAAGTCGAACGAGGATGGTCGGCGTAGCAATACGTCGGCGGTTCTAGTGGCGCACGGGTGAGTAACACGTGGGTAACCTGCCCTCGAGTTCGGGATACCCTCTCGAAAGGGAGGCTAATACCGGATACGTTCCTCGGGTCGCGAGATCTGGGGAAGAAAGGCGGCGCAAGCTGCCGCTCTTGGAGGGGCTCGCGGCCTATCAGCTAGTTGGTGGGGTAACGGCTCACCAAGGCGATGACGGGTAGCTGGTCTGAGAGGACGACCAGCCACACGGGGACTGAGACACGGCCCCGACTCCTACGGGAGGCAGCAGTGGGGAATTTTCCGCAATGGGCGAAAGCCTGACGGAGTGACGCCGCGTGGGGGACGAAGGCCTTCGGGTCGTAAACCCCTGTCAGAGGGAAAGAAGGGGGTCGGCGTGAATAGCGCCGGCCTTTGACGGTACCTTCAGAGGAAGCCCCGGCCAACTCTGTGCCAGCAGCCGCGGTAAGACAGAGGGGGCAAGCGTTGCTCGGAATTACTGGGCGTAAAGGGCGCGTAGGCGGGATGGCAAGTCGGTCGTGAAATCCCTTGGCTCAACTGAGGGGAGTCGGCCGATACTGCTGTTCTTGAGGGATGCAGAGGAGACTGGAATTCCCGGTGTAGCGGTGAAATGTGTAGAGATCGGGAGGAACACCGGTGGCGAAGGCGGGTCTCTGGGCATCTCCTGACGCTGAGGCGC
>JBOHPM010000302.1:0-4503 GCA_050731715.1 Candidatus Rokuibacteriota bacterium | reverse complement strand
CCGGTGAACCTGCACGACGCCCAATTCCTACGGGCGACGACCACCCGGCGCATCAAGGTGACGGTGCCCGGGCCCTTCACGATGACCCAGCTCGCCCAGGACGAGCACTACAAGGACCAGGCGCGACTGGCCGAGGCCTACGCGGAGGCGGTGAACGCCGAGCTCCGCGACCTGGAGCCGGTGGTCGACATCCTGCAGCTCGACGAGCCGTACCTGCAGGCCCAGCCCGAGCGCGCCCGCGCCTACGCGGTGCCGGCCATCAACCGGGCTTTGGCCGGCATTCGCAAGCCCACGATCGTGCACCTCTGCTTCGGCTACGCCTTTACGGTGAAGGACAAGCCCAGCGGGTACTCGTTCTTGCCCGAGCTCGATCGCTGCGCCGCCTCCCACGTCTCGATCGAGGCCGCCCAGCCGAAGCTCGACCTCGCGGTGCTGGGGTCCCTGCCCTCCAAGACGATCGTCCTCGGCGTCCTGGATCTCAACGACCCGGTGGCGGAGTCGCCGAGGACCGTGGCGGCTCGGCTGGAGACGGCCCTGCGCCACGTGCCGGCCGCGCGGCTGGTGGCCGCGCCGGACTGTGGCATGAAGTACCTGCCGCGCGATCTGGCCTTCGCCAAGCTCCGCGCCCTCGCGGAGGGCGCCCGCACGGGGTGACCCGTCAGCGCCAGACGTCGCGCGCCGTCCGCGCCACCAGCCCCAGCTTCGCCCACTGATCCTCCTCGCTGAGCAGATTGCCCTCCATCATCGAGGCGAAGCCGCACTGGGGCGAGAGCGCCAGGTCGTCGAGCGGCACGTAGCGGGAGGCCTGCTCGACCCGCCGCCGCAGATCTGCGACCGACTCGAGCTGGGGACGTTTGCTGCTGACCAGGCCCAGGACCACGGCCGTGCCGCGGGGCACGAAACGCAGGGGCTCGAAGCTGCCGGAGCGCTCGTCGTCGTACTCGAGCAGGAACCGGTCCACCTGGAGCGTGCCGAAGAGCTTCTCGGCGATGGGGTCGTAGCCGCCCTCGGCGTACCAGTGGCTCCGGTTGTTGCCGCGGCACAGGTGGATGGCCAGGGTGAGGCCGGGTCGGCGCACGTCCTCCAGGCAGGCGTTGTCGGCGCGGATCGCCTCGTCGAGCGCGGCATCGGGATCGAGGCCCATCTCCGTGCGGATGTACTCCCGCCACTTGGGGTCCACGTAGTAGCTGTAGCGGGGAGCGTCGATCTGCACGTAGCGGACGCCCTCCTCGACGAGGGCCCGCACCTCGGCCCTGAGGATGGCCACCACGTCCCAGAGAAACTCCGACCTGGTCGCGTAGACAGCGTCGGAGACGCCCGGCTTGTAGGCGATGGCCGGGAACTGGGTCGCGCTGGGCAGCGTCACCTTGATGGTGCCGGGGCTGTGCTGCTTCATGAACCCGAGCTCGTGGGCGGTGAGCCGGCGGTGCTGGCGAAGCCGTGCCTTCACGATCCCCGTCACGCTGCGGACCGCGCCGGCCGGGCCTTGCCAGGCGCGCGCCACCGCCTCGCCGTGGTCGAAGCCCGCCACGGCGTCGGTGAAGTCGCTCATGAAGTTGTTGCGCCGCAGCTCGCCGTCGGTGAACACCTCGAGGCCCAGGTTGCGCTGGCGGGCCAGGGCCGCCAGGATCGCGCGGTCCTCGAGCTCCCGGAGCTGTTCGGGCGTCGTACTGGCGTCGTTGCGGGCCTGCAGGAGCTCCGGGGGGCGCAGGAAGCTGCCGACCTGGTCGGCGCGGTACGGTGCGCCCATGACGGCGTCAGAAGACCGCGAGGGGATTGGCCGGCGATCCGGTGCCGCCGACCACCCGGAGCGGCGCGATCACCAGCATGAACTCGTCGCGCCCCTCCTCCGCGCAGGCGCGGGCCAGCGGCTCGAGCAACGCGTTGTCGAGGAGCGCCACCCCGTAGGCGAACAGGGCGGCGTGCACCGCCCACGGAATGTCATAGCCGATGGGCAGGTGATCGAGCATGTCCCAAACCAGCACGCTCACGTCGTGGTCCCGCAGGAAGGGCAGGCACGAGACGTGGAGCCCCGGCCGCTGCTGCAGGTGCGGGTTGGGTCCGAAGGGACGGCCGTACGGGCGGTCGGGGTCCTGGGCCTGCCAGGCCTCGCGGCCCGAGTAGACGCACACCGCGTCGCCAGGCTGCAGCGCGATGCCGCGCGCGGCCAGGATGTCTTCCAGCTCCCAGCCGTGCACCGGCCGCTCGTGCGTGACGCAGGGCACACCGCGATGACGCGGCACATCGAGCATCACGCCGCGGCTGATGATGCCGTCGGCCCAGTGCTCGACGGAGCCGAAGCGGGCCCCGTCGAACGTGATCTCCTTCTTGGGATCGCGCCCGTTCCACATCGCCTCGTCGTCCCAGGTGTGGCAGAGCGCGTCGATGTGAGTGGAGGCCACGCCGTGGTAGAAGATGCCGTAGTAGTCCGCCGAGAAGCCGCCCGTGCCGCGCGGGAGCGTCTTCATGTAGTGCTGCGCGGGGAGCGGGTTGTTCGGCCCGGGCTCCTTGGGGAACGGGCGGCTCAGCGACACGCTGCGCCCGCTGCGCACCAGCCGGGCCGCCGCCGCCCGCCTGGCCGGGGTGATCAAGTTGAGGGCGCCAACCTGGTCGTCCTGACCCCAGCGCCCCCAGTTTCTTCGGTCCTTGATGTACCCGCGGACCTCCTTGTCCGTGGGCAGCGGGCGCTCGGGCATCTGGGTCACGCCCTCCGGGCCAGCGGGCCGCGCAGCAGCCGTCCGGGCAGCGCGCCAGTGGGCTTGCCCTCGCGCAGCAGCACCTCGCCGTTGACGACGGTAGCCGCCACCCCGCGCGTGCGTTGCACGAGGCGCCGGGCCCCCGCCGGCAGATCGTCCACCACCTCTGGCATCTCGGCGGCGATGGTATCGGGATCGAAGACGACGAAGTCGGCGGCCATGCCCTCACGGATCAGGCCCCGATCGGCGAACCCCCACAACGTGGCCGGCACCAGGGTGATCATGCGCACGGCCTGCTCCAGCGTGAAGGCCTGCTTGGTCCGCACCCAGTGGCTGAGCAGATGCGTCTGCAGCGAGGAGTCCATGAGCTGGGAGACGTGGGCGCCGGAGTCCGAGAAGGTCACCACGCAGCGCGGGTGGCGCATGATCTCCAGGGCGACGTCCTGGTCCTCGTTGGCGACCGGCTGCAGGAAGAAGAGGTCGAGGTCTTTCTCGAGGGCCAGCTCGATCATCGTCTGGGCCGGGTGCTGGCCGCGCTCGCGGGCGACGTCGGCCACCGAGCGATGGGGCCCGTACACGGTGTCGAAGACGAAGAGCCAGTCGTAGTCGGCGGGCTGGGCCTCGGTGCCCAGGGCCCGCCGGTCGTCTCGGGCGCCCGAGGCCTCCACGAGCCGGCGGCGCAGGTCGGGGTCGCGCAAGCGTTGCCGCTGCTCCTCGACGGGGAGCGCCCGCAGCTCCTTCCAGACCGGCAGGCGGTCGAAGGGAAGCTGGGTCTTGAACGAGAGCAGCGCGCTGAGCGAGCGGCTGTGGGCCTGGGCGAACATCCGCCCGCCGGCCGCCGCCGTCTCGTCGAGCAGGTCGAGGTACTTGCGCCAGACGCCCGGCACGCCCCGCCGGCCGAAGACGCCGAAGGTGACCGGGCGCCCGGTCTCCACCGCGAGGTCGCGGAGCCGGACGTGGTAGTCGCGCAGGCCGGGGTTGCCCGGCGTGCGGTCGACCTCCTCGCCGGCCAGCTCGAAGATGCCGGCGCCGAGGTCACCCATGACGCCCACCAGCCGTCGCACCTCGTCCCACCGGGCCACGCGGCTGGCCACCGGGCGGCCATCCGGCGTCTCGTGGCTGGGCGAGCGCGAGGTGGTGAATCCCATGGCTCCAGCGCGCAGGGCGTCGCGCAGCTCCCGCTCCATGGCGCGCAGGTCGTCCTCGGTGGCCTGAGCCTCGAAGGCCCGCTCGCCCATCACGTAGGTGCGCAGGGCCGAGTGGCCGATGTAGCCGGCGTAGTTGATGCCCTTGGGCAGACCCTCCAGACACTCGAGGAACTCGGGATAGGTCGTCCACCGCCACTCGATGCCCGCCGCCATCGCCGCCGGCGGGATGTCCTCGGCCCGCTGGAGATTGCGGACCACCAGATCCTTGTCGGCGGCCGCGCAGGGGGCCAGGGTGAACCCACAGTTGCCCATCACCACGGTCGTGATGCCGTGCCAGCACGAGGAGGTGCCAAGCGGATCCCAGAAGATCTGCGCGTCCATGTGGGTGTGCCCGTCCACGAAGCCGGGCGCCACCACCTGGCCCTCGGCGTCGATGACCTCGCGGGCCCGCTCGCGGATGCGGCCGATCGTCACGATGCGGCCGTACCGCACGCCCACGTCGGCCCGATAGCGCGGCAGGCCGGAACCGTCGATCACCTCGCCGTTCTTGATCACCAGGTCGTACGCCATGGGCTCTCTCTCCGTGATGATTTCAGCTTGGAGGGGGGCACGCGGCGCGCCCCCCTCCAAACCTCCCCCGTTTACGCGGGGTGTGACAC
>JBOHPM010000301.1:0-4533 GCA_050731715.1 Candidatus Rokuibacteriota bacterium | reverse complement strand
AGCGTCCGGTCGACCCGAAGCCCCCGCCGCCGCGCTTGCTCGGCGGAAGCTCGTTGCTCTCACCGAGGTGGGCATGCTCCACGCGCTGGATGACGAGCTGGGCGATGCGGGCCCCGCGTTCGAACGTCACCGGCGCGGTGTCGTGGTTCACCAGGAGTACCTGGATCTCGCCGCGATATCCGGCGTCGATGAGCCCGGGCGCGTTGAGCACTGTCACGCCGTGACGGAGGGCCAGTCCGGAGCGAGGCAGCACGTATCCAGCGTAGCCCACCGGGATCGCCACCGCGATCCCGGTGGGCACGAGCGCCCGGGCCCCGGGGGCCAGCGTCACGGCTGACGCGGCCAAGAGGTCGAGGCCGGCGTCGTCCGGATGCGCGTAGGCCGGTAGCGGGAGGTCAGGGCTCAGACGGCGAACGGATACGCGAACCACGTCAGCGCTGCTCCCTCTCGCACCCTCGTTGGGATTCGGCGCGCTGGATAGTAGCATGGTCAACCGTGGCCGAAGCCCTGACCGGCGTGAGGGTGCTCGACCTCGCCACCTTTCTGGCTGCGCCGATGTGCGCGACGCTGCTCGGCGAGTTCGGGGCCGAGGTCATCAAGGTCGAGCAACCTGGCGTCGGTGACGACCTGCGCCGCCTGGGGCGGCCGGCGGGGCCGACCGCTTCCTCGTACTGGTGGTTCGTCGAGGCCCGCAACAAGAAGTCCATCACCTGCAATCTGCGGGCTCCGGAGGGCCAGGCGCTGATCACGCAGCTTGCGGCCCGCGCCCACGTCGTCACGGAAAACTTCCGCCCAGGCACCCTGGAGCGCTGGAACCTCGGCTGGGACGCCCTGTCCGCGGTGAACCCAGCGCTGGTCCTGGTGCGGATCTCAGCCTTCGGGCAAACGGGGCCCTACCGGGAGCGCCCGGGATTCGGGCGCATCGCGGCCGCCGTGGGCGGCCTATCCTATCTCTCCGGCTATCCCGACCGGGCACCCGTGACGCCCGGCACCCCCACGGTTCCCGACTATCTGGCCGGCGTCTTCGGGGCGGTGGGCACCGTGGTCGCCTTGCGGCACGCCGAGCGGACGGGCCAGGGACAGGTGGTCGACGTCGCGCTCTACGAGCCGATTCTCCGCGTGCTCGACGACGCCATCGCCGTGTACGGCGGCACCGGGCGCGTGCGGGAGCGCATCGGCTCCGGCACCGAAAGCGCGGTCCCGCACAACCACTATCAGGCGGGAGATCAGCGTTGGATCGCCATCGCCTGCACCAACGACCGGATGTTCCTCCGCCTGCTGACCGCCATGGGGCGAGCCGATCTCGCCACCGATCCCCGGGTGGCGACGATGCCTGCGCGTCTCGAGCACCGCGAGCTGGTCGACGGGCTGGTGGCGGTCTGGGTCGCCGAGCGTGACGCCGCGCAGGCCCTGCAGGCCCTGGCCGCGGCCGAGGTACCCTCGTCGCCGGTGATGAGCGTGCGCGATCTCTTCGAGGATCCGCACGTGAGCGCGCGCAACAACATCCTGTCGGTGGCGGCCGGCACCCTGGGTGTCCTGGCCATGCCCGCCGTCGTGCCGCGCCTCACCGCCACACCGGGGCAGGTCCGCTGGGTCGGGCCCCTGACGCCCGGCGAGCACAACGAGGAGGTCTACGGCGGCCGGCTCGGCCTCTCGACGCGGGACCTCGAGCGCCTGCGGGAGCGCGGGGTGATCTGAGGAGGCTCAGCGGATGGGGCGGCCGGCCCGGCTGGCGTCGGTCGCCACGACCATCTCGCTCAGCCACCGCAGCAACTCCTTGGTGAGCTGAGGCCGATTGTGGATCAGCCAGTCCAACCGCTCGGCCTTGATGATCAGCAGCTCCACGTCGGACTGGGCCACGGCGCTTGCCGAGCGCAAGGCCGCGCTGCGGAAGAGTGCCATCTCCCCTAACGGCTCACCCTCGCCGAGCGTGGCCAGCACGCGCTCGGTGCCATCGAAGCGGCGGCGAATCTCCACCGCGCCGGCGTGAACGACGTACGCCTCGCCGTGAGGATCGTCGCCCTCTTTGAAGATGACCTCGCCGGCCTTGAACTTCCGGCGCTCGATGTCGCCGAGGGTGAGGTTCTTGTAGATCTCCAGACCGATGGAGGGAAGCGCCGATTTCGCTTCCACGGGCAGGCGGGCGTTGGTCCAGCCCCCCAGGCCGCCCTTGAGGATGCGGGCGTTCACGTACCCGCGCTGACGCAACAGCACGGCCATGCGGGCGCTCGTCTGCTCGTCGGGGCTCGTGCAGTAGGTCACGATCACCTGCTTGGGGTCGGCGTCCAGCTTGGCCCGGCCGGCCTCGAGCTCCTCCGGCTCGAGACGGATCGCTCCCGGGAGCTTGAGCGGGCTCGTCTCGTGGTCCGTTTTCGTCCGCACGTCGAGCAGCAGCGGGTTCACCCCGTTCTCCATGAACCCGATGACCTGGCGGGGCAGGACCCGGAATCGGTTGCGCCACCAGCGCCGTCCGGCCATGCCCCCGTACGCTCCCACGCTGACGAGCGTCACGCCGATGGTCGCCCACGCCCACGGAAAGCCTCGGGGCGGGGGGTTCTTGATCATGGCCTCGACCTCGGCGATCTCGCGCTTGACGGCGACCAGGTTCGGCAGCAGCCGGTTGGCCTCCTCGAAGCGGGCCAGCGCCGTGGTGTAGCGACGGGCGAACAGCGCTTCGAGCCCGGCTATCCACACCGGACTGAAACGGCTCTCACCTGGGCGCACCTCGGTGCCCCGGAGGAACTTGACGACGTCGCGGGCCGGAATGAGGAAGTTGAAGCCCTGGACGATGGCCCCGCCCCCCGGAGACAGCGAGACGGCAGTGATCACGCCCACCAGCGTGGCATCGTCGCCGATGGCCGGTCCTCCGCTGTTGCCGTGGGCGGCCGGGGCGTCGGTCTGGATGAAGTCTTGGCCGATGGCGTCCTTGGGGAAACCGGACACCGCACCATTGGTAGCCGAGGCATCCGGCGTCATGCTCTGGCTCAGCAATTCGTGGGACAGCACCACACCGGGGAAGCCCAGAATGCGGACGGGATCGCCGATCTTGGCTTCCGCCTTCGAGATAGTGAGCACGGGATAGAGACCGTCGGCTACGCGCAGCAAGGCCAGATCGCGCCCGGAGTCGGGCAGGGGGCGACCGCTGGCATCGAGCAGCAGCGGCGGGCTGAACTTCTTCACCTCCGCTGCCAGACGAGTGCCGTTGGAGAGCAGGACCGTCAGCGAGGGCTGCGGCGTGAACTCCATGCGACGCGACGCGCGATCGGTGGCGGCCCGCCGGATCCGCTCTTCGAGCTCCGGGCTCTGGCCGCGCATCAGGCCCCGGGCCTTCATGACCGGCTCGACGCAGGCCTGCTCGATCGCCTTCTTCTTCAGCTCGTGAGCCACCCAGGGCGGCATCCGGTGGACGGGATCGACCACGTGGGCGTTGGTGATCAGCCAGCCGCGGCCGTCCACGAACCAGCCGGTGCCTGTCTCGATGAAGGGGGCGGGCTTGACGATGGCCGGCCCTTGCCCGCAATCAAGGGTGACCTCAGCGTCGACGCGGGCGGTGATGAGCGCGACGGCAGGCTTGGCCCGCAGGATGGCTTCCTGCACGGTGAGGGCGTGGCTGGCAGCAGGAAACGCGAGTCCGGCGATGATGACGGCAACGGCGAGCCGGCGTGACATCGCCCGAACCCTACCACGGAGCCCGTGCGCTTTGCATACCCCGCCCGGCATGCGCTCGGGTGACGTCCGCGGTCAGGGGCCTGGCGGTTTCTGGCATGCCATCGGGACAGCCAGGTGCGACGTTAAGCCTCCGGCCGACGTGCAACGTGCTGATTCCGTGCGCGTTCTAGTACGTTCGCGAATCTGGCATCCTGGGTGCAGCAGCGGGCATGTGGAGGTCAAGGCCATGCTGAGGCTGGTGCGTCGGATCCTTGGGCGTGTGCAGGACCGCCGGGGCTTCACGCTCGTGGAGATGATCATGGCCGTGGCGGTGATCGGGATTCTCGCCGCCATCGCGATTCACCTCTACGTGAGCCTGGCCGCCAAGTCGCGCCTGACCAAGGCGCAAAGCGAGGTCAGGACCATCGCGACGGCCGTCTCGGTGTTCGAGGGCCACATGGGCGTCCTGCCGGTGGCCCTCAGCGATCTCACCGCTCCGGTCACCAACGCCAGCGGGATGACGGCCGGGCCCTTCCTGCAGGCGGTGCCGACGCCGCCCGGCGGCATGTGGTCGCCTTACGTTTACGTGCCCCAGCCCAACGGCACCTTTACGATCACGATCTCGGGAGAGGGCAGCACCATCTCGTTTCCATGAACTTGGAGGGGGCACGAGGCGCGCCCCCTCCAAACCTCCCCAGTCAGTTTGCGGCCAGACACACGCCCCCTCCAAACCTCCCCAGTCAGTTTGCGGGCGACACACGCCCCCTCCAAACCTCCCCAGTCAGTTTGCGGGCGACACACGGCCCCTACATGAAGCGGGCGAGATAACGGGTCAACGTGGGAGTCTCCCGCTCGCCCAGCCGGACCGCTACCCGGAGCTGCTCG
>JBOHPM010000300.1:0-4537 GCA_050731715.1 Candidatus Rokuibacteriota bacterium | reverse complement strand
CGTTCTTCACGACCAAGAAGGAGGGCCTCGGCCTGGGCCTGGCCATCGCCCGCTCCATCGTCGAGGCCCACGGGGGACGGATCTGGGCCGAGGACCACGGGGGACACGGGACCACGTTCCGCCTGACCCTGCCGGCGCTGGCCAGCGGGTAGTCGGGACGTCCCGGCCGGGCCGCGCTCAGTCGCCGAGATCGACGATGGCGATGGCCGGTCCGCCCCCCGGGGGTCCCTGGTGCATGGCATCGACGGAGACGAACACGGCCGGATCGCCGATCGCGGCGGCGGCTACGCCGCCGACCGCCGCCTTGGCGTGGCGATGATGATGGACATCGGAATCGTCGAGCATGATCTGGCGCCGGCCCCGCAGCTGGCCGCGATGATCGGCCTCGCACTTAATGAAGCAGTTGACCAGCCGGCCCTTGAGGTCGGCCGCGCGGGGCCGGTCGGGCAAGGCCAGCCCGGCATTACGGATCGCATCGTAGATCCCGTCGATGTCGAGGGCATCCGCCATCACGCTGTGGCCGATACGGTAGCGACCGCCCGCGCCGGCCCGGTTACCCATGAGCACGATCTGGGCCTGCGTCAGCTCCACGCCCGAGGAGCACGACGCGACCGACGAATAGACCTCGAGATCTTTGCAGATCTGCTCGGCGCGCGGCATGGTGGTCTCGCCCAGGGCCACGGCGATGCCCAGGGCGGTGGTGCCATTGGACACGCCCATCGAATCGTGCACCTCGCAGGCGACGGTCCGGCCCCGCCGCTTGGCGTCCTCCGCCCATTCGATCGTCAACAGCGGAGTCTTCGTCTGGACATAGTGCACGTCCTGGGGATTCGCAATGCCGGCATTCCGCATGGCCGCCTTCACGCCCTCGGCGACGATCTCCACCATGCGGGGGCGGCCGATGTCCTCGGGCTTCAGGTGCTCGCTCATGGCGGCCCCGATGGCCAGGCGCGCCTGGTCGGCCGGGCCCGGCCTGTCGTTGCGGGCGAAGACGGTGGCGTGGGGCGTGAGCACGCCGTCGCACCCGCCGGACCACACCATCGGGATCCGGGCCACCTCGGCCTCGTCGCGCGTGCCGTGCTTCATGATCACCCGGCGAAACGCGTGGTCGGCGAGGAGGCGGGTGAAGTCGTTGACGCCGCCATTGCCCTCGGTCTTGCCCACGACCGCCACCACCTGGTCGGCGGTGAACTGACCTGCGCGGATCCGCTCCTCCAGGCCCGAGGCGTCCTGGACACTCTTGAGCTCGACCTTCGCCACTTCGACGGCCATCGGTACGTCTCCTCGTCGTCGATCAGGGAGTCTTGACGGCGCCCGTGCGCTCCACCCACCGGCCCCCGGCGCCGAGATGGTTCCAAGCGGGCGAGAACTCGAGCGTCGAAAACACGGCATGGAAGCCCAGGTTCAGGGCCACGAAGACGGCGAGCTCCATCACCTCGGCCTCGCCGTAGTGCTTCCCGAGCTCCTCGTACCAGGCCTGACCGATCACGCGAGGATCCTTCTGCATCTGGTCGGCGTAGCGGAGCGCGCACTTCTCGGCCGCCGTGAGCCGCGTGGAGCGCTCGTAGTCGTCGGCATCGTCGAGGTCGGCCTCGGTCACCCCCATCTGCCGCGCCGCGGCAGAGCGGACGTTGGCTCAGTACTGGCACGATACGTAGCGCGACATCTTGACCCGCACCAGCTCCTTCAGCCGGTGGTCAAGCCGTCCGCGGTTGAACGACTCCGTCCACAGGTCGTACATCCGCGTGCAGAGCTCCGGCACGTGGCCCATGACGCGGAAAAAGTTGGGGTCGGGCGCCCCTCGCTCCTCAGCCTGGCGCAGCAGCGCCCGGATCGTGGGATCGGGGATCTCATCGAGCTCCAGCAGTCGGATGTTGGCCATTGTCGCTCCTTTACCGCGTCTGGCGGTAGCCGAGGTAGACCGCGACGAGAATGATCGCTCCCTTGGCAACCATCTGCCAGTACGCCGTGACGTTGAGCAGGTTAAAGACGTTGTTGAGCATCCCCACAATGAGCACTCCGAAAAACGTCCCGGTCATGCTGCCGGAGCCGCCCATCAGGTCGGCGCCGCCGATCAGGACGGGCGTGACGGCATCGAGGGCCAGCCCGAAGCCCGCCCCCGCGGTCGGATCCCCGATCCCGATCCGGCCGGCGAGCACGAGGCCAGCCAGCCCCGCCAGCGCCCCGCCCAGGGTGTAGGTGACCGTGCGCGCGCGGACGATCGGCCGTCCCGACAGCCGGCAGGCCTCCTCGTTGCCACCGAGCGCGTACACCGTGTATCCGTAGACGGTCCGCGAGAGCACGAGGCCCGCCACGACGATCACGACCACGAACACGAGGGCAGGCACCGGCACCGCACCCAGGTAGCCGCGGCCGATCACCCCGATCACCGGCTGCTCGAAGGAGATGGGGTTGCCGTCGGCGAGGTAGAACGCCAGCCCTTCGGCGATGCTGCCGGTGGCCAGCGTGACGATAAAGGGCTGCAGGCCCAGCCGCAACGCGATGGTGCCGTTGGCGAACCCGATCACCATCCCGATGGCGATCGGCAACCCGAGGACCACCGCCGTGGGCCACGGGGCGGCCAGCGCCACGGCGACGCTGGCCAGCGCCGCCACGCCGCCGACCGAGAGATCTACCCCGCCCGAAATCACCACGAACGTCGCCCCCACGGCCAGAATCCCCACCACCGCCACCTGGCGCAGGACGTTCATGACGTTCTCGATGGTGAGAAAGTACTCGGAGAGGTAGGCCGAGACGACCACCAGCAGCAGGAACACGAGGAGGTGCTGCCACCGCCGGAGGAGCTCGCCGCTCGGCATCAGCGATCCCGGCGCCGGACCGACACGGTCAGCGCGGCCAGCAGGACCGCGCCCCGGGCCACGAGCTGCAGGTGGTACGAGACATTGAGCATGTTGAAGACGTTGATGAGGATCTCGAGGATCAACACCCCCACGAAGGTGCCGCCGATGGTGCCGACGCCCCCCAGCAGGCTGGTGCCCCCCAGCAGCGTGCCGGCCACAGCGTCCAGCACGAGCCCGCCGCCGACGCCGGGATCGCCCATCTGGATCCGCGCGGCCAGGATCACCCCGGCCACGCCGGCCAGCAGGCCGCTCAGGACGAAGGTCAGGGACCGGACGAGCCCGATCCGCACGCCGGCTAGCCGGGCCGCCTCCTCGTTGCCGCCGAGCCCGAGGACGCCGTAGCCGAACGGCGTTCGGTTCAGCACGAAGGCGGCCGCCAACATGACCGCGGCATAGACCAGCACCGGGATCGGCACGAAGCCCAGCGCGCCGCTGCCGAGCCAGTGGATGTCCGCGTTGGTCACGATGACGGGCTTGCCATCGGTGAGGAGGTACGCCACCCCCTCGCAGGCGATGCCCACCGCCAGGGTGGCGATGAACGGCTGGATCCGTAGCCTGACCACGACGAGAGCGTTGACGAGCCCGACGCCGAGCCCGAAGAGCAGCGGGACAGTGAGGGCGACGAGCAGGGGCTGCCCCTGGAGTAACCCCACCATGACCACCGCCACCACGGCGACGCCGCCCCCCGACAGATCGATGCCGCCGCCGATGATGACGAAGGTGAGCCCGGTCGCCAGCAGGCCCACCACCGAGATCTGCCGGAGGATGTTGAGCAGATTGGCAGCGGTCAGGAACTGCGGCGAGACCAGGGCCGAGCCGACGAGGAGCAGCACGAGGATCAGGAGGTTGGCCGAGGCCCACTCGCGCAGGGCCCGCGTCACGGCTGCCGCACCTCCGGCTCGCCGTGGGCGGCGGCCATGATGCGGGCCTCGGTGGCCGTCGCCCGCGGCAGCGTGGCCGTCATGCGTCCTTCGTGCATGACGTGCACGACATCGCAGAGCTTGAGGATCTCCCCCAGCTCCGACGAGATGATCAGGATGGCGTGCCCCTCGTCGGCCAGGCTGGCGATCAGCCGGTGGATCTCGACCTTGGCCCCGACGTCGATGCCCCGCGTGGGCTCGCTCAAGATGAGGACCCCGGCCTCGGCGGCCAGCCACTTGGCCAGCACGACCTTCTGCTGGTTCCCGCCGCTCAGCGTCGTCACCGCCTGCTCGGGGCCGCGGGCCTGGATGGCGAGCTGCACGATGAACCGCCGGGCGATCGCGCGCATGCGCTCGAGGCACAGCACACCGGCGGTCGAGACGAGCCGCGGGCGGACCATGGCCACGTTCTGGGCCACGGTCATGCGCAGGACCAGGCCCTGCTTCTTGCGGTCGTCGGGGACGAGGCCGAGGCCACGGCGCACGGCAGCGTGCGGGGTCGACAGCACCGCGGGCGCGCCGTCGAGCCAGACCCGTCCCGCGGGCGCCGACAGCCCGCCGAAGAGCGCCAACCCCACCGCCGAGTGCCCCGACCCGGCCAGTCCGGTGAGCCCCACGATCTCGCCGGCTCGGACGGCCAGGCCGACGTCCCGGAAGAGCCGCGGATGCCCGAGCCCCTCCACGCGCAGCCGCTCGCGGCCGCCGTCGCGACGGCGCACGCGGCCCGTTTCCTCCACCGGCCGGCCGATCATCAGG
>JBOHPM010000299.1:0-4539 GCA_050731715.1 Candidatus Rokuibacteriota bacterium | reverse complement strand
GTGGAGCGACTCACGCCGTGCACCGCCATCGCCACCGCGCCGATCACGGTGAAGGGGATCCGCCGCTCCTGTAGCAGCGCGGCAACCCGCGCGAGCAGGCTCAGCCGATCAGCTCCTCGATCGCGTGGCAACGCCGTCGCCCGGCCTGGCGCCGGCGCTCGAGGATGCGAACCGCCTCCTCCGGTCGGAGCGCAGGGGTGTGGGCCTGCCGGAAGCTCTCGAGATCGCGGGCGCCGAGAGTAAAGGCGAGGTTGACGCGCTCGGCCGGTGTGAGCGCCCGAACGGCTTCGCGGTCCTCGATCCGCAGACGATGAACCACGCTCTCCATTGCCGACGACTATAGCAGGTGGGAGCGCCCGGCCACCGGCGCCGGTCTAGGGGGCCAGGTCCAGCGCCTCCACGATGCGAGAAAACGGTAGCTTGGCCCGCTCGTTGAGCTCCTTGACGGCCTGCTGGCTCGGCGCCTCGAACAGGCACATACAGCGCCCCTCGCCGGGGACGAACGTGCTCCGGACGTAGCGCACCGCCTGGCCTTGCGCGCTCATCTCCTTGCCCGTCTGGATGGCCGCTTTCTGGGCGGTTGCGAGCTGGTCCATCGTGATGCCCTTGAGGTCGCGTTCGACCATGTAGATCGCCATGTGGGGACCTCCTCCGCGATGTAGGGCTCGCGATCGCGAGCCTCCCTCCGGTATCACGATCTCGAGGACCGGTCAAACCACGCGGCCGGCGTCGTCGAGGATGCTCCCCAGCTCCGCGGCAATCGCGCGACGGGCGGGACGAACGTGGTCCGGCCCGTAGTGCTCGAGTAGCCCCTGGCAGAGCAGGGGCAGGGCGATGGTGAAGTCGGTGAACACCATGATGTTAAGCCCGGCCGGCGATTCCTTCCCCCACGAGATGCACTCCGAGGCCACGCTGGCTCCGCCCAGGCCGCCGAACACGGTGTTATCGGTGGTGATCTGGATGGCGGCCAGGTGCGGGCTGACCGCCTGGCCCCGCAGCGAGGACACGCTGGTGGCGGTGATCTGGATGAAGTCCTTGGGCACCCCGCCGCCCAGGAAGATCGCCGCGGTGCCCCGCCCGGGACGCATGAAGCGGTCCATCATGGCCAGGGCGATCTCGTAGTCCTTGAAGAAGTCCGCTACCGGGCCCTTGGCCTTGGCCGTCCGGTAGCCCTCGGACAGGGGCCCGTCGGCGGCCGCCGGTACGAAGAGGGGCACCTGGTGGCGCGCGCAGGTGGCGGCGATCGCGCCGCCCAGGCCCTGGTCGTCCAGCCAGCGGCCGAACTCGTACATCAGGCGGACACCGGCGATGCTGGGGCGGGGCCAGTGCTTGGCCAGGTGCTCGAAGAACCCTCCGGTGAAGTCCTCCATGGCGTCGTAGTCGTGCGCGCTGACCACGTGGTCGTAGAAGCGGTAGAGCCGCTGCCTCAGCAGCTCGGCGTCGTCCACGTGCTCGGGGTCCACCTGGTAGAAACGGGTGGCCCGCTGCTCCAGGAGATCCTCGGTCACGTTGGCCGAGGTCGACACGACGAGATCGACGTAGCCGCGCTCCACCAGCCAGGCCGCGAGCGGCCCAAGGCCCGCGCTCGACATCGAGCCGGCCAGCCCGATGGCGATGAGGCCCTGGCCGTCGATGATGCGTTGCCAGACCTCGAACGCCTCGCCCAGCTTTCGTCCCTGGAAGGCTGACTGGCGCATGCCGGCCAGCATTCCGCTCACCGTCCCCGTCCGGCCATCCACATCAACCAGCCGCATCGGCACCCGGATCGGTCCGGGAAGCCCTCGGGATCCGTCGCTCATGCGTCCCTCGCATGCGTGATGAGTTGCGCTCGGCGCCCGCAGTTTAGACTGTGGCCAGCCGACGGTCGAGTGAGGGGTCGCGATGGACTTCGATGCCATGGCCGCAACCTATGAGTCTCTGGAGCCGTGGTACGAGCATCTCTACGATGTGTTGCACGCCCTCGTGCGGACCGAGCTGGCGCCGCCGGCCGGCGGGCCTCCGCGGCGGGCGCTGGACGCTGGCTGCGGCACCGGCTTCCAGGCCGCGGTGCTGGCGTCGCTCGGCTACCGCACCCACGGCCTCGACCTCTCGGCCGGCCTGCTCGCGGTGGCCCGGCGCCGCCGCGTACCGGTCGTCCTCGCGCGCGGCAACCTCGAGGCGCTGCCCTACGAAGCCGGAGCGTTCGACGCCGTCACCTGCTGTGGGAGCACGCTGTCGTTCGTGGACGACCCAGCGTCCGCGCTCGTCGAGATCGGCCGCGTGCTCCGGCCGGGCGGCCTCCTCCTGCTCGAGTGCGAGCACCGCTGGAGCCTCGATCTGCTCTGGGCGGCGCTCAGCAGCGTGACCGGCGACGCCCTCGGCTACGGCCTCCATCCCGGCGACGTCTGGCGCCAGCTCAGCGCGGACCACGGCGGGGGCTGCCGCCTGCCCTATCCAGGCTACGGGCCCCTCCGGCTCTTCGGCAGGCGCGAGGTCCGTGCTCTGCTCCGCGGGGCCGGGCTCGAGCCAGTCCGGATGTGGGGCATTCACATGCTCACGAACCTCATCCCGTCTACCGTGCTGCACCGCGAGCGCCTGGTCCGCCCGCTGGCCACCCTCTACGGCCTCCTCTGCCGAGTCGACGACGGCCTGCGACGACTGCCCGCAGCCGGCCGGCTGGCTAACAGCCTCGTCGTGCTCGCGCGACAGCAGCGCTCTGTAAATCCCCGTCATTTCGTCTCATTTGCTTGACAGCCCCGGTGGCCTCCGCTAGACTCTCCGCCACCCTGACGCACGTACGACGGACGGTATGAACCTGCCCAACCTTTCGCTCGAGCCCGAGCGCGACACCTTCCCCAAGCTCGTCCGTGCCAACGCCGAGCTTCTGGCCAGCAAGGTAGCGATTCGCGAGAAGGATTTCGGGATCTGGCAGTCCTACACGTGGCGGGAGTACTTCGCCGAAGCGCGGCTCATCGCGCTGGGGCTCGCCTCGCTCGGGTTCGCCCGCGGCGACAAGGCCGCCATCATCGGCGACAACCGCCCCCAGCTCTACTGGGCCGTCACGGCCACGCAGGCCCTGGGCGGCGTCCCCGTCCCGCTCTACCAGGATTCCATCGAGAAGGAGCTCGCCTACATCCTCGACCACGCCGAGGCCAGGTTCGCGCTGGTGGAGGACCAGGAGCAGATCGACAAGCTGCTGCACATCAAGGCGCAGTGCCCGCGGCTGCAATACATCGTCTACAAGAATCCCCGGGGCCTGCGGGCATATGCCGAGCCCTTCCTGCTGAGCCTGACCGAGCTCAAGGAGCGCGGCGGCCGGTTCGCCGAGGAGCACCCCGCCCACTTCGACGAGGAGCTGGCCAAGGGAACCGCCGACGACATCGGCGTCATCTGCTACACGTCGGGGACGACCGGCGCCCCCAAGGGCGCTATGCTGTCGCACCGCAACCTGATCCTCACCGCCCGCAACGCCATCACGACCGAGGGCCTCCGCCGCGACGACGAGGTGCTGGCCTATCTGCCCATGGCCTGGGTCGGCGATCACATCTTCTCGTACGCCCAGGCGGTGCTGACCGGGTTCGCCGTGAACTGCCCGGAGAGCGCGGCCACCGTCCTCGCCGACCTGCACGACATCGGGCCCACCTACTTCTTCGCGCCGCCGCGCATCTGGGAGAACGTTCTCACCAACGTGATGATCCGCATCGAGGACGCGGCCTGGCCCAAGCGCAAGCTCGTGCACCTCTTCCTCGACCTGGCCCAGGACATCGAGCGGCGGCGACTCGCCCGGCAGCCGGTGCCGCTGTGGCGGCGCCTGCTCTACCCGGTGGGATGGCTGCTGGTGTACGGACCGCTCATCGATAACCTCGGGCTGCGCCGGATCCGCCTGGCCTACACGGCGGGCGAGGCCATCGGGCCCGAGATCTTCCTGTTCTTCCGGGGGCTGGGCATCAACGTGAAGCAGCTCTACGGCATGACGGAGTCCAGCGCCCTCGTCTCCATCCAGCGCGACGGCGACGTCCGGCTCGACACCGTGGGTACGCCCCTGCCCGGCGTCGACGTCCGCATCTCGCCGGAGGGCGAGGTACTCTACCGGAGCCCCGGGGTGTTCCAGGGTTACTTCAAGAACCCCGAGGCCACCGGCCAGATGCTGCGGGACGGCTGGCTGCACTCGGGTGACGCGGGATTCTTCGACTCCGACGGCCACCTGACGATCATCGACCGGGCCCGGGACGTTGGCCGACTCTCCGGGGGAACCCTGTTCGCCCCCAAGTACCTCGAGAACAAGCTGAAGTTCTCCCCCTACATCCGGGAGGCGGTTTGCGTCGGCCAGGAGCGGCCCTGGGTGGTGGCTTTGATCAACATTGACCTGGCCGCCGTGGGGAACTGGGCCGAGCGCCGGAACATTACCTACACGAACTACACGGACCTCGCCCAGAAGCCCGAGGTGTACGACCTCATCCACCAGGAGGTCGTGCGCATGAATCGGAGCCTGGCCGAGGATCAAGTGCTGCGGGACGCGCAGGTCCGGAAGTTTTTGATTTTGCACAAGGAGCTCGATCC
>JBOHPM010000298.1:0-4556 GCA_050731715.1 Candidatus Rokuibacteriota bacterium | reverse complement strand
CGGCGGATCGGATCCATGTTGCGCTGCGCGTAGGCCTCCAGCACGACGAACGAGATTCCGCGATGGTACGTCGCGCCTGGCCCGGCGCCAGCACGCCGGCCGAGGACCTTGAGCCGACCATTCCCCCGGTGCTGCAGCATGACGCCGAACGTCCCGTTCCCGGACAGCCAGTGCTCAGGATCATGGACGGTCACCTCGGTGACGGCTCCTACCAGATGCCAGTCCGGCGCGAATTCACCGAGGACACTTCGGATCGTTCGGTCAGCATCGTGACAAGACACCATGAACTCCTCCCCGCAGATTGCCTGGCGCGACGCGGCGAGGAAGGGCAGCAAGGGAGGTGCCATGCCCATTTGGGGGTCACGCCACGGGAATCCGGCGGGTTGTCCGGTCGGCGATCACGCGCGTTGTCGGCCGGCTGACAGCCGAGCGTCACGCGTGCCCCGGTGGCGAGGGGCCCCGGGACGCCTTGCGCAGTGCGGCATGCCGTCGGTAAGATACCCGCCGTGGATGCCGCCGAGTTGCGCGCCAAGATCCGGGACATCAAGGACTTTCCCACCGAGGGCGTCCTGTTCAAGGACATCACGACGCTGCTCAAGGACGCCTCGGCGTTCCGCTACGTCGTCGACCAGCTCTGCGAGCTGTACCGCGGCGAGAGGGTCGAGGTGGTGGTGGGTGTCGAATCCCGGGGCTTCATCTTCGCCGGCGCCGTCGCGCACCAGCTCGGCGCGGGGTTCGTGCCCGTGCGCAAGCTCGGCAAGCTGCCGGGCAAGACGATCGAGGTGGAGTACGAGCTCGAATACGGCCGCGATGCCCTGGCCATGCACGCCGACGCGATCCGGCCGGGCCAACGGGTGCTCACCGTGGACGACCTGCTCGCCACCGGCGGAACGATGGCCGCCACCCTCCGGCTCGTCGAGCAGGTCGGGGCGCGGGTGGTCGGGGTGGCGTTCCTGATCGAGCTCGCCTTCCTCAACGGCCGGGACAAGCTCAAGAACTACCCCTTGCACTCGCTGATCGTCTATGAGTAGTCTGAGCCCCAAGAGGCTTGGAATGGTGCGCTGGCAAGTCGTCGTCTTGGCCCTGACCGCCTTCGGTACCGTCGCCGTTCCTGTCGCGGCCGAAGAGGCCAAGGCCCCGGTGAGCGCTACGATGCTGCTGAACATCCTGTCGGCGCCCATCGAGCCCCGTGAGGTCGCCTACGATCAGTCGATCAAGGACGAGGGCCCGGCCCCGCCACAGCGGGGCTTCGTGCTGCAGCCCGATGGCAGCCTGCGCTACGGTAGCGAGCGCCAGGCGGTGACCATCACGGTGAAGAATCCGTGCCCGCCGGGTACGGACCACTACGAGCCGCCGCCTCTGCCCGGTCGTCGCGCCCGAAAGTAGTCACCCGCCGACCACTGCTTCCGACGGCGCCCGCGCCTGCGGGCCAAGGTCATTGGGAGGACCCCGATGGTCATCAAGCACGTAGGCGTCCTGGGATGCGGTCTCATGGGCTCGGGCATCGCCCAGGTTGCAGCGCAGGCTGGCTTTCCGACGACCGTGCTCGAGGCCACGCCGCCCCTGCTGGACCGAGGGCTCGCCAACCTGCGCCGGACTCTGGAAGGGCTGGTGGCCAGGGGCAAGCTCGAGGCCGCGGCCCGCGATGCGACGCTCGGCCGAATCACCGGCACCGTGCGGATCGAGGATCTCGCGCACTGCGACCTGGTCATCGAGGCGATCACGGAAAACCAGACCCTGAAAAATGAGACCTTCGCCAGGCTGGATCGCGCCTGCCCGGCGGCGGCGATCCTCGCCAGCAACACGTCGTCATGTAACGTGACCGGCATGGCGGCCGCCACCAAACGGCCGGGCCGGGTGCTCGGGCTGCACTTCTTCAACCCCGTGCCGCTCATGAAGCTGGTGGAGGTCGCCCGCACGATCCTCACCGAGGAGGCGGTCGCCACCGCGGCCACCGACTGGGTGCAGGCGGTGGGCAAGGTGCCCGTGCGCACCAGGGACTCCACTGGCTTCATCGTGAACCGCCTGCTGGTGCCCTACCTGCTCGACGCCATCCGGCTCCACGAGAGCGGCCTGGGCTCGCTGGAAGACATCGATCAGGCCATGAAGCTCGGCTGTGGCTACCCCATGGGGCCGTTCACGCTCCTCGACCTCGTCGGGCTGGACACCACGATGTACGTGGCCGAGGTGATGTTCGAGGAGTTCCGCGAGCCGCGGTATGCGGCGCCCCCGTTGCTCAAGCGCATGGTGATGGCCGGGCACCTGGGGCGGAAGACCGGCCGGGGGTTCTACGGCTACCGCGAGGGCTGAGGAGGCATCGGCACCACGATCTCGACCGGCTCGTCGGGCACGGCGGACCGGGGACTGTCGGGCGGGAGCAGGCCCCAGCGCTCCAGCGTCCGCCGCACTCCCGGGAAGCCGCTCCATTCGGCGTTCATGTCCGGCGAGACGTGCAGGAGCGTGAGCCGGGCCCTCGCGGGTCGACGGCGCTTACTTCTGCCGGACAACCTCGAAGCTGAAGGGGCCGGCGTCGGCGTGCCCGTTTCCCGTCAGGACGAGCGCACCGTCCGCGCGCTTGGAGAGGTTCGCCGTCGATGTCCGCTGTCCCGTCGCCATGCCCCCAGCCGTCGACGTCGAGGTGAGCATCACTTTGCCGTCCTTGACCTGGGCCTTGCCCTGCGCGCTGAACGAGCCCGCTCGCGCGACGTAGTCGCCGCTGGGGGCTAGCTCCAGCGTCCCGGGCACGGGTCTGCCTGCCGGCGTCGTTATCGAGCCGGACCACATTCCGGCGAGCGAGGCGAGGTCCGTCGCTGCCATGGCCGTGCCGGACGTGCCTGTCGCGCAACCGAGACCAGCAACCGTGACCAGGGCGATCGGCAGGAATGCCCACACACTGCTCATGGTCTTCTTCATGACACCAAGCTCCTTTCGTGACGAACCCTCCACATCATGGGCGCTAATACACCGCCGGGAGCGGCCCCGGAAATAAGACCTTGGTCCCATGGGTCCAGAGGATCGTGCTCATCGAGCGCATGGAGGCTCGCCATTTGGACGAAGGTCCTAGACGAATGCGTAGTCGTCCGATTGACGAGACAGCTCTCTGGTGGTAACTGTCTGGACATTCTGACAGCAGGAGGTCTGGGTGGACTATCGCCAGGGTGTTCCTCGATACCTTCAGATCGCCGACGCCATCCGCCAGGATCTGCGGGGGGAGGGCGAGCGGATCGCGTCCGAGCACGAGCTCTGCGCGAAGTTCAGGGTGAGCCGCCCCACCGTCCGGCAGGCCCTGGACATCCTCGTGCAGGAAGGCCGGCTGTACCGGCACGCCGGGCGGGGCACCTTCAGTACCCCGACTCCGGGCGGCGACCGCAAGCTGCGCGTCATCGGCTCCGTGGACGACATGATCGCGCTCGGGGATGAGACATGGTTCAAGCTCCAGTCGCGCGACGTGATCCGCCTGGCTCCGAACATCGCGCAGGCGTTGCGCCTGCCGCCCGGCTCGGACGCCTACCGGCTGGTCGGGGTCCGGCACGCCGATGTCGGACCGTTCCAGCACGTGACCGCCTACCTGCCGCTCGAGATCGGCCGGGCGCTGCCCAACGAGGACTTCGCGAGGAGCTCGCTGATCGGGGCCATCGAGCGGCAGCTCGGACTGCCGATCAAGGTGCTCGAGCAGGTGGTCGACGCTGCGCTGGCTCCGCGGCAGGTGGCCGAGCTGCTTCAGGTCCGGCTGCGCACGCCGCTCCTGCTGTTCGAGCGGACGTGGTTTGCCGTGAGCGGCGATCCCGTCGAGCACGCCGTGACCTACCAGAGCGGACGCCGCTACCCGTTCCGCGTGGTGCTCTCCCGTCCCGAGCGCCGCACCTGATCCGAGGAGACATCGGACATGATCACGCCAGCGCGGTTCGCAGAAGGCATGACCTTCGATCAGTACGTGGCCTATACGGCCACCGCGGAGAACCTCAAGCGCGAAGGGTCCCAGGGACCCCGCAAAGACTGGAGCGGATTCCTTCGCAAGGCCTACGAGGCGGCCCGCCTCTCGGAGGCGCAGGAGCAGGCCTGGAAGTGGCTGGCCGCTCAGCCTGGCGGCCCGGCCCGGGTGCTCATGATCTCCGAGGAGTGGTCGTCTGACTGCCGCCGCGACGCCCCCATAGTGGCCCGGGTCGCCGACGTTGCCGGCCTGGAGCTCCGGATCTTTCCTCGCGACGGACAGCGCTGCAGCCGGGCGCCGGCCCCGAGCCCGGAGGAATCGCCCAACGCCGATCTCATGAGCCAGTTCCTGAACCACAAGAACGGTCAGACGTGGCAGTCGATCCCCGTCGCGGCGTTCTTCACCCGCCGGATGGAGCCCCTGTACCACTACATCGAGTACCCGGCCATCTACCACAAGGACCGCGTCGTGGGGAGCCTGCGCGCCCCCCGCGCCGGTGAAACGAAGGAGCAGGGCCAGGAACGGGGCAACCGGGAGTTCATGGATCTGCAGGGCTCAGCGTTCTTCCGCGTGTGGGCCGGCGCCGGCGTGGACGAAATGTTGAGCATGCTGCACGAGCGGATCC
>JBOHPM010000297.1:0-4559 GCA_050731715.1 Candidatus Rokuibacteriota bacterium | reverse complement strand
CCTCCTCATCCCGGGACACGACGAGTGCGGAGTCCGCCGCCATGACCTCCAGGGTCTTGTTCACGATCGTGTCGAGGACCTGGTTGAGGTCGAGCGTGGAGGCCAGCGAGCGGCCCACCGCCTCCATGGCCCGCACGATCAGCGTGCGGCGCTGGCGCTCGCTGACGTCGGTGAGAAAGCTGGCCACGCCCACCACGTGACCGTCCTCGGCCCGCAACGGCACACACCGGACGTCGACCGGGCCCGAGGCGAGCTCGGCCGTGAAGGAGACCTCGCCCAGCAAGGCCTCGTTCATGTGCTGGGGAAGCGCGATGGCGTCCAGGGCGGGCACCAGGTTCTTGAGGTTGCGTCCGCAGGCGGCCTCACGCGCCAGGCCCGTCAGCCGCTCCAGGGCGGCATTCCAGTGCATGACCGCAAGCTCGACATCGACGACGAGGAGCCCCCCATCGATGGTGTCGACCAGTCCCCATAGCAGCGAGCGGTCGCGTGGGGCCGACAGCGTCCGGGCACCCATCCGGCTCGCTGAAGACGGGTCGCGAAGGGGCATATGGCCACTATAGCGCGTGCAATAATGTCCAGGCCAAAATCCCCGGAAGGAGCGGGCATGCGCCCCGATTTGCCCACGCTGATCCTGGTCTTCCTGGCGCTGGTGCTGGCCGTGGTCGCCTATATCAGGGACCCGGGCCTGCCCTGGCTAGGTGCGAAGACCAGCCTGTCGCTGCTGTGGGTCATCCTGCCCCGGCTGGTGCCGGCGCTGCTGCTGGCCGGGCTGCTCCAGGTACTGGTGCCCCAGGACCTGGTCGCCCGCTACTTCGGACGCGCGGCCGGGTTCCGGTCGATCGTCATGGCGTCCCTGGCGGGCCTGATCACGCCTGGCGGCCCGATGGTGACCGTGCCCTTCATGGTCGTGCTCGCCAACTCGGGGATGGCCCTGCCGCCGCTGGTCGCCTACATGACCTCGTGGTCGCTCTTCGGCATGCAGCGGATCATCACCTGGGAGGCGCCACTCATGGGCTGGCACTTCGTGGCCGTCCGTGTCATCTCGAGCCTGGCCTTCCCGGTGCTGGCGGGCTGGCTGGTGGCGACCTTCTACTCGGAGTGAGGGACCGGCCATGGCCTGGCGTGATCTCAAGGCGTTCATCGATCACCTGGAGGGACGCGGTCGGCTGCGCCGGGTCAGCGTGCCGGTCTCGCGCGATCTCGAGATCACCGAGATCACCGACCGCGTGTCCAAGGGGCCGCCCGCGGACAACGTGGCCCTGCTCTTCGAGCGGGTGGAGGGCTTCGACACGCCGGTCCTCATCAACGCCTTCGGGGCGGCGGATCGGATGGCCTGGGCACTGGGCGTCGAGCGCCTCGACGAGCTCGGCGAGCGGCTGGCCAAGCTCCTCGACCTCCGCCTGCCCGGGACGTTCGCCGAGCGGCTCGCCAAGCTCGGCACACTGATCGACGTCGTCAAGGCCGCGCCCCGCCGGGTGGCCACGGCCCCCTGCCAGGAGGTGGTGGAGACGTCGGCCCCGTCGCTGACGACGCTGCCCGTGCTCCGGTGCTGGCCCGGCGACGCGGGGCGCTTCATCACCCTGCCCGGCGTGTTCACGCGCGATCCGCTGACCGGCGCCCGCAATGTGGGCATGTACCGGCTGCAGGTGTTCGACGAGCGCACGCTCGGCATGCACTGGCAGACCCACAAGGGCAGCGCGGAACACGAGCGACGGGCCGATCAGCCCATGCCAATCGCGATCGCGCTGGGGGGCGATCCTGCGCTGACCTACGCGGCCTCCGCACCCCTGCCCCCGGGGGTGGACGAGGTCGTCTTCGCCGGATGGCTCCGCGGCAGCGGCGTGGAGATGGTCAAGTGCGTGACGATCGACCTCGAGGTTCCCGCCCACGCGGAGTTCGTCCTCGAGGGCTGGGTGAATCCCACCGAGCGGCGAGTGGAGGGCCCGTTCGGCGATCACACCGGCTACTATTCGTTGGCCCGCGAGTACCCGGTCTTTCACCTCACTGCTGTCACCCGTCGGGCCCGGCCTATTTACCCGACGACGATCGTCGGCCGCCCGCCCCAGGAGGACTACTGGCTGGGCAAGGCCACCGAGCGCCTCTTCCTGCCGATCATCAAGCTGATGCTGCCCGAGGTCGTCGACCTCAACATGCCGGCCGAGGGCATCTTCCACAATCTGGTCATCGTCTCGATCCGCAAGCGCTACCCGGGCCAGGCCCGCAAGGTGATGACCGCGCTCTGGGGGATGGGGCTGATGGCGCTGGCCAAGACGATCGTCGTCGTGAGCGATCACGTCAACGTGCACGATCTCTCCGAGGTAGCCTGGCGCGTCACCGGCAATATCGACCCCCGGCGCGATCTGATGGTGCTCGAGGGCCCGATGGACGACCTCGACCACGCGGCGCTCCGCCATCGCTACGGCGGCAAGCTCGGCGTCGACGCCACCGAGAAGGGCCCGCTTGACGACGTCGGTCAGCCCTGGCCCGACGAGATCGTCATGACCGGGGAGATCCGGGCCCTGGTGAGCCGGCGCTGGAAGGACTACGGCCTCTGAGCGTGGACGCCGCCAAGGTCGGCCACGTCCTCGGGGCGGTCAAGTTCGAGCACACGGTCTTCGCCCTGCCGTTCGCCTACATCGCGATGGCCCTGGCGGCCGGGGGGTGGCCGGGCTGGTGGACGGCGTGCTGGGTGACCGTGGCCATGGCGGGCGCGCGGACGTGCGCGATGGCTGCCAACCGGGTGATCGACCGCGTCATCGACGCGCGCAACCCCCGCACGGCCGGTCGCCACCTGCCCCGCGGGACTCTCCGGGCCTGGGAGCTGACCGCACTGGCCACCGCGGGCGCGCTGGCGATGATCGTGGGGGCGGCGATGCTGAACCGTCTGTGCCTGGCGCTGGCCCCGCTGGCACTCGTCTTCCTCGTCGGCTACTCCTACACGAAGTACTTCACCTGGACGAGCCACTGGATCCTCGGCTTCACCGACGGCATCGCCGCCGGGGGCGGCTTCATCGCGGTGACCGGACAGTTCGAGCTGCCCGCCTTCGTGCTGTGGCTCGCGCTCACCGTCTGGATCGCCGGCTTCGACCTCATCTACGCCTGTCAGGACGTCGCCTTCGACCGGGCCCACGGGATCCACTCCGTGCCGGCCCGCTTCGGCGTGGCCGCGGCGCTCCGGCTGGCGCGCCTCAACCACGCGCTGACCGCGCTGGCGCTGGCCGCCCTCGGCTGGCTGACCGGGCTCGGCCCACTCTACTGGGTGGGCTGGCTGGCCATCGTCGGACTGCTGGTCTGGGAGCACTCGCTGGTCCGGCCCGACGACCTCTCCCGGCTGGACGTGGCCTTCTTCAACGTCAACGGCTACATCGCGGTGATCGCGCTCGCCGGCGTCGCCGGCGGCCTCTGGTGGTGAGCGCGCCCCAGGCCGCCTACGTGCGCGCGATGTTCACGCGGATCGCGCGGCGCTACGACCTCATGAACACGCTGATGACCGCCGGCCGCCACCATGCGTGGCGGCAGGCCGTGGCCCGCGTGGTCGCTGCCGGACCGGCCGGCCCCGTGCTCGACCTGGCCACGGGCACCGGCGACCTCGCCCTGGCCATCCGCCAGGCTTCGCCCGATCGCGACGTCGTCGGCCTCGATTTCTCCGAGGGCATGCTGGGTCAGGCCCGGCCCAAGCTGGTGGCCCGGCGGGCGCGCGGCATCACGCTGGTCGCCGCCGACGCCCTGGCTCTGCCCTTCGCCGATCGGACCTTCGCCTGCGTCACCTCGGCGTTCCTGCTACGCAACCTCCAGGACCTGCCCCGCGGCCTCGTCGAGATGCGCCGGGTGGCGCGGCCGGGCGGCCGCGTGGTGGCCCTCGACATCGTGCGCCCGGCGGTGCCTCTGTGGGACGCGCTCTTCGGCTTCTACTTCGGCCGCGTGGTGCCGGCCGTGGGCGCGCTCGTCGCGGGCGACCGCGCGGCCTACGCCTACCTGCCCCAGTCGGTCAGCCGTTTCGTGACCCCGCGAGAGCTCGCCCGGTTGATGGCGGCCGCGGGGATACGCGAGGTGACCTGGCAGACGCTCGGGCTCCGGACCGTCGCCCTCCACGTCGGCGTCGCCTGAAGTCCGGAGCTCAGTCCAGGCCGCCGGGAATCTCCTGCAGCTCCGCCCGCCGAATCGCCGCTTGCACGGTTTCCGGCGGTAGCAAGCGAAAGGCGGCGGCCGTGCAGGAAGCACAGCGGCGGCCGCCCCGGGGTTCCCCATTGCAGCGCGTGCAAGCGCACGCCGTTCACGTCCACCGCGCGATGTCGCGCCTGCTCGCAGCCGAGTCGCAATGTCGTCATTTCATTCGCGTGGTGCGCGTATCGAGATTTTGTTTGGTGGCCGCGAAACGAGTTGGCTACGGTCGAATTCAGGGAGATGGACGAAACACAACAGCGCGGTGTCACTCGGCATGTGTTCGATAGTGCATATGCACTGTGTCTGTTGAGCCTCGCTGTGGTCTTCGGCTACGTCGTCTTCGAGCCGACCGCGCTACCGGCCACGCCGCTGCCCATCAAGGCTACCGCGACACC
>JBOHPM010000296.1:0-4562 GCA_050731715.1 Candidatus Rokuibacteriota bacterium | reverse complement strand
GCGGCGTCCTCGCCGAGGAGCCGCTCCATCCGCTCGCGGGGGATGTCTTGCAGGTCCTCGAGGGCCCGCACCCCCTTGAGCTCGCGCTCGAGCTGATCGAGCTCCTGCAGCTCCTCCATGACCCGCATGGCCTCGGCCAGCGTCATCTCCTCGTCGCCCCGGAACGGGTAGCGCTGCACGAGGTCGTCGAGCGGCAGGAGGTCGCTCAGGTGCATGGCGAGCTGGGACATCGCCGCCTCCAGCCGCTCATCGCGCATGAAGAGCGAGCGCAGGAGCTCATCGAGCTGACGGCGCTGACCGGGCGACAGGCTGCGGAGCAGCGACTGCATGCGGGCCATCTGCTGGCCAAGCTGCTCGAGGAGCTGGTCCAGGTTCTCCACGCCCGGGAAGCGATCGCCCCACTTGCGGCGGAAGGCCTCGAAGTCGGGCTCGCGGCCCTCGGCCCGCTCGCGCAGCATCCGGTTGAGGTCCTGCAGCATCTCGCGCATCGACTTCAGATCTTCGGGGGTCATGCCCGAGAGCGCTTGCTGCATGCCCTGCATGAAGGGCTGCAGCGCCTGCTCGCGCAGCGACGCCAGCAGCTCCTCGAACTTGCGCCGGGCGTCGGGATCTACGAAGTCGTACTTCTGCAGCTCCCGGATGCGGCCGGCCGGGTCGGGGGGCAGGGCGTCGAGGGCCTCGCGGTTGCGGGCGGCCAGACGCTCGAACTTGCGGGCCGGCGCCGGGGGAACGTCCCCGCGCTGGGCGCCCTCGCGCATTTCCGTGAGGCGGCGCTCGAGGCCTTCGCGCTCGGTGCGGATGACGTCGTCGAGCCGGCGCTTGATGTCGTCCAGGCTCGAGCCGAGGTCATAGCGGTCCAGGCGCTGCTGGCGATTCTGCCGAAGCCGCTCCAGGAAGTCCTTGAGGCCGGGCAGCTTGCGTCCCTCGGGCGGCTGCATCCCCTGGCGCAGCAGGCGCTGCAGCGCGGCCCGGAGATCTCCGTGGGAGAGAAGATCGTCGGCCATCTCGTCCAGCACGGCGTCGGCGTCGAGGTCGGGGAGCCCCTGCGAGCCGTCCCAGCGCGAGTAGCGAATCAGCACGCGTCAGCCCCGGTAGCGCGAGTGACCGGACTGGACGTCCTTGTTGAGCTTGCGGTTCAGGTGCAGGCCCTCCAGGACGAACTCCATGGCGGCAGCCAGGCTGGGGGGATCGGCCGCGCCCAGCTTGGCGGCGGCCGCCCGCAGAGGGGCAATCTCGCCGAGCTGCCGCAGGTACTCGCCGGCTGGCATCGTGTCGGAGACCTGCATGGTGAGTCCGTTCTGAAAGGCCGCCACCACCGGCTCCAGCTCGGCCGCGGCGAAGCTACGATTGAAGACGTTGAGCAGGGCGCGCTGCAGCAGCTTGGCGAGCACCTTCTCCTCGCTGGCATCGCCCACCGCCTCCAGCTCGATCTTGCCGGCAGTGGAGGCCACCAGCGCGCCGAGATCGCTCACCCGGGGCACGGCCTCGCCCTCCCCCAGGCGCACGGCCCGCTTGAGCGCGCTGGAGAGGAGGTTCTCGTAGTTGCAGATGCTGACGCGCACCGAGACGCCCGAGCGCTGGCTGATCTCGTTGGACCGGCGGGCCAGGTGGGTCAACTCGGCCACCACCTGCTTCATGTAGTCCGGGCTGCGGGTCTCCACGCCGTCGCTGGGAAAGGCGGTGCGCTCGGTCTCCATGATGAGAATCTCGTCCTGGAGCCGCCGCGGGTAGTGCGTGCGGATCTGCGAGCCGAAGCGGTCCTTGAGCGGCGTGATGATCCGTCCCCGATTCGTGTAGTCCTCGGGGTTGGCGCTGGCCACGACGTACAGGTCCAGGGGCAAGCGGACCTTGTAGCCACGAATCTGGACGTCGCGCTCCTCCATGATGTTCAGCAGCCCCACCTGGATGCGCTCGGCGAGGTCCGGCAGCTCGTTGATGACGAAGATCCCCCGGTTGGTGCGGGGCAGCAGCCCGTAGTGGATGGTGAGCTCGTCGGCCAGGTACCGGCCTTCGGCCACCTTGATGGGATCGACCTCGCCGATGAGGTCGGCGATCGTGATGTCCGGCGTGGCCAGCTTCTCGCCGTAGCGACGCTCCCGCGCGACCCACACCACCTCGGCCCGGTCGCCCTGCTCGGCCAGGCGCACGCGGCAGGCCGGACAGATGGGGGCCAGGGGATCGTCGTTGATGTCGCAGCCGGCCAGGGCCGGGACGGTCTCGTCGAGCAGGCCCACCAGGAGGCGGGCGATGCGCGTCTTGGCCTGACCCCGCTCGCCCAGGAAGATGACGTCCTGTCCGCTCATGATGGCGTTCTCGATCTGGGGGACGACGCTGTGGTCGTAGCCGACGATGCCGGGCAGGAACGGCTCGTCCCGGCGCAGGCGCGCCATGAGATTGTCGCGCAGCTCCTGCTTCACCGACCGACGCCGATAGCCGCTGTCGCGAAGGTCTCGAACCGTGCGGGCGCTCGCCATGAAGATCCTCGCCACTATGCGACCGGGCCGGGGCTGTGTCAACACGAAGGCGAGTCGGTGTACGACGGATCGCGTACTATGCGGGCACGCGGTGTCAACCCCAGCTCAAGCGAGGAGCCTGCGATGACCTCCCCCGTCGACCCCAACGAGGTCCTGATGACCGGCGAGAACTCGTTCGTTCGCCTGAGCCCCGACGGCGGCAAGACTCAGACCGAGCGCTTCAGCCACTGGCGCGTGCTGTGGTGCCCGGCCGGGGTGGGGCACGTGCTGTCCGTGCACAGTCGCCTGCTGGGCGACAAGGTCCGCGTGTACAGCGACAATATCGCCGTCGCCCGCTGGCTGCAGCGCACGATCGAGACGTTGCTCTATCCTCCGTTCGGGGACACGACGCTGCCCGTCGTGCCCGCGCGGTTCGAGCGCGCCGGTGATCCCCGCTCCTCGGCCACCGAGACGGTCATCGGCGCCGTCGACACCATCCGCCTCACCTGGTACGACTTCATCGAGCCCTTCATCCTCGCCGCGCCGCCGGGCTTCAACAACCGTCCGCTCGGGGTGTTCAGCACCTTCTTCCCGGCGCGGGCGGCGCAGGCGGAGATCAACGGGCAGGTGGCCGCAGGCCTGCCGTGGCCGGACATGCGGGGCGATCGACAGGCCTCGAGCTGTTGCCTGGCCTGGTCCGAGAGCTGGGTGAAGCCGCGCAAATAGCCAAGGCGCGCCCGTGTCCGGTGTCACGGGGACACGACGCGGCCTGCAGGCCGGTCCGCGGTGGCGGGTTTCGGCAAACGGCGCCGGCACTTAGTGGTGAGAGCAGGGTTGGCGTGTGAATTGCTGATCCGCCTGTGGCCATGTCCACGGGCCCCCGATCACGCCGCAGCCGTCTGGCTCGCGCCCGCCGCCTCGCCTCGCACGCGAGCCTGCTGCTCGTCGTCGCCCTCGTCGTGTTCTGGGTCCTGGCCCGCCAGCAGGTGCTTCGCATGGACGCGGTGTTCTTTCAGCCGTCCTGGCAGGGCATCAAGGGGCTCATCGCCTACACCGTTGGCGCCTACGGCCCCTCGGCCACCGCCTACCGCGCTCACCTCCGCCGGGTCGTCGAGGCGGGCGGCAGCGCCGGCGACCCCTGGACGGACGCCGCGCTCACCGGCCGTCTCGACCGGGCCGAGCTGATCGCCCGCGCTGAGATCGCGCGCGGCGCCGATCGGGTGACGCCGGCGCTGGCGCTCGCGGAGATCGCGCTGGAGCAGAGCCGTCCCGAGGATGCTCGGCGCCATCTCGAGCAGGCGCTCAGCGCATCGCCCAATCATCCCGACGCGCTGCTGCTGGCCTCCGTGGCCGCGCTCAGGCGGGGAGCCGACGACGAGGCTGTCGCCGCCGTGAAGCGCGCTCTGCGCGGCGAGCCGCGGTCCCCGCATCCCCTGGCCTTCCTGAGGATCCTCCAGCTCCTCGGCGAGCTCGAGGCGCGCGGCGAGTCGGCGCGGCGCCCGGCCCTGGTCGCCCTCTATCATCTCTACCTGTTCCGCCTCGACCCGTCCCATGCGCGGTCGGTGCTGGCCTACGCCGAGCGCGCCCGCAAGCTCGGCGACCGGCCGGCCGACGCGTACCTCGCCCTCGGCGTGGTCCATGCCCGGCAGGGCGACACGGACCGCGCGCTGACCGAGCTCCAGCGCGCGATGCAGGCCGATCCCCGTCACGCCGAGGCCTATCGCGTGGCCGCCGCCCTGTACGGGGAACGGGGGGACCTCGCCGGCCAGTACCGGATGGCCCGCGCAGCCTTCGAGGCCGCGCCCGCCGACGCGCTCTATCTCGAGGTGCTCGACGGCCTGATCGCCGAGCGGCTGGGCGATCCCCACGCCATCGTGGAGGTCATGGAGCGCGCGCTGAAGTTCGACGTCCACCGCCTCCGGGCCCATCGCCGCCTCGGCTACGCCTATGCGTTCGTGGGCGACGAGGAGCGGTCGCTGCTGCACTACCGCGCGGCGATCGACCTGCAGCCCGGCGATCCCGTCCTGCACGAGCAGCTCGGGCTGGCCTTGGTCCGACTGGGCCGGACTGACCAGGCCCTCGGCGCCTATCAACGGGCGATCGCGCTGG
>JBOHPM010000295.1:0-4594 GCA_050731715.1 Candidatus Rokuibacteriota bacterium | reverse complement strand
GCCCGCCTTGTCGTCGTTCAGCAGGAGCCTGGGTTCCTTGGTGAGCACCGGCCGGCCGGCTTTGTCGTACCCGAACTTGGTACCTCCCATGGTGCCGACCACCTGCTCGGGCGGGATGCCGTACACCGGCTCAGAGTACACGCGCACGAAGTCCTGGCCGCCCCCGGTGACGAAGTAGGTCTTGTAACCGTTCGCCCGCAGGAGCTTCATGACCTCGAGCATCGGCTGATAGACCAGCTCGGTGTAGGGCCGCTTGAAGCGCGGGTGCTTGGCGCTCCCCAGCCAGTCCTTCACCTGGATGCCGAACTGCTCCACCGTCATGCCGGTGAGCGTCGCGGCGAGGATCTTCTCGAGGTCCGGCATCGTGAGTTTCGCCATCGCCTCACGGCTACCCGACAGTACGGTCTTGAACGGCTCGACGTCCTTCAGCTCCGGCTTCGCTTGGGCCAGCACCGGTACCCGCTCAAGACAGTAGATCACCTGCGTGTACATGGGCTGCTCGACCCAGGTGGTGCCGTCCTGGTCGAAGGCAGCGATGCGCGCCTCTGGCGCCACAAACTGCGGGCTCGCCTTGTCAGTGGTGGCGCGCACGAACTCGAGGATCGCCTGCTTGGTTGGCCCGTCGTTCCACGAGGGCAGGGGGTCGGTCTGCGCGTGGGCATCGATGCCGGCAAGCAGCAGCGCGCCCAACACCAGGAGCCGCACATGACCGAAACGGACAGCACCGATGACAGGTTTCATCGTCGACCCCTTCTTCATGCTCGCCGGTGGTGGTCACCTGAATTCCCCCCGAGCGGGCGACGTAGCCCTTCCTGCACCGTGGGATACTCTCGGACTGCCGAGCCAGGGTCTATGGGACCTTGGTAGCACACCAAACCGGACGAACGAGCGGACGAAATGAGGGGAGGAATGCCGGGCAAGAAGACGAGGAAGCCGGCCGAGCCGGGTCCCGCTCCGCGCCGCCGCGTCACGGCGTTGCTGCTGGGAGTCGGCGCCGCCGGCGTGGTGCTCTCCATCGCCGCCGGCGGCTGGTGGTGGCAGTCAGGACGCCAGCCGCGGGCGCTGCTCGCCGGCGCATCGCCGCCGGCGCGCCCGGTGGCGAGCTACGTCGGGCAGCAGCTCTGCGGGCAGTGCCACCAGCAGGCCGAAGAGCGCTGGCGGGGATCGCACCACGACCTCGCCATGAAACCGGCCACGGACGCCAGCGTCGCCGGCGACTTCAACAATGCGCGCTTCGCGTACGCCGGCGTGACCTCGACGTTCTTTCGCCGGGAAGGGAAGTTCGTGGTGCGGACGGACGGCCCCGACGGCACGCTCCACGACTACAACATCAAGTACACGTTCGGCACGGCTCCCCTTCAACAGTACCTCATCGAGTTCTCCGACGGCCGGATCCAGGCGCTGGGCATCGCCTGGGACACGCGCCCGCGGGCGCAGGGCGGGCAGCGCTGGTTTCATCTCTACCACGGCCAGAATGTGACCCATCGAGACGAGCTGCACTGGACGGCCCTCAGCCAGAACTGGAACTACATGTGCGCCGAGTGCCACTCGACGGGCGTTCGGAAGAACTACGACCCCAAGACCCGGCGCTTCAGCACCACCTACGCCGAGGTCAATGTCGCCTGCGAGACCTGCCACGGCCCCGGTTCGAGTCACGTCGCGTGGGCACGGAAGGAGGGCGACTGGCGACGCCTCGACGGCGGGACGAAGGGGCTCGCCATGGCGCTCGACGAGCGCAAGGCGGTTACGTGGACGATCAGCTTGGACACGGGCAACGCGCAGCGCACTCCGCCAGGCCGACCGGCCCGCGAGATCGAGATGTGCGGGCGCTGCCACGCGCGGCGCGGCCAGTTCTCCGAGGACTACGTGCACGGCCGACCACTCGGTGACACCCACCGGGTCGCGCTACTGGCGGACCGTCTCTACTACTCCGATGGGCAGATCCGCGACGAGGTGTACGAGTACGGCTCGTTCCTCCAGAGCAAGATGTTCCGCCAGGGCGTGACGTGCTCCGATTGCCACGACCCGCACAGCGGCAAGCTCCGCGCGCCGGGGAGCCAGGTCTGTCTCGGCTGCCACGCGACCCAGAAGTACGAGACGCCGAAGCATCACTTCCACGCGGCGGGCTCGCGCGGCGCCGACTGCGTCGGCTGCCACATGCCGACCACGACGTACATGGTCATCGACGGGCGCCACGATCACAGCTTCCGCGTCCCGCGTCCGGACCTCTCGGTGAAGCTCGGTGTGCCGAACGCCTGTACGCAATGCCACGCCGGCCGCCCGGCCGAGTGGGCGGCCAAGCAGGTGGAAGCGTGGTACGGGTACACACCGCGCGGGTATCAGCGCTACGCGGAGGCGCTCGCGGCGGCTTCGATCGGGGGCCCCGGAGCGGCAGACCTGCTCCGCGCGGTGGCCCGCGACGGCGATCAGCCGGCCATTGCCCGGGCCAGCGCGCTCGAGCGCCTGGGCCACTTCCCCAGCCCGAGGACCATCGAGACCATCCGCGCGGGACTCCATGATAGCGATCCGCTGGTGCGGCGCGCTGCGGCGGTCGCCCTCGAAAACACCGACCGCGCGCGGGGCGTCGAATTCCTGGCCCCCCTGCTCGACGACCCGGTCCGCACGGTGCGCATGGAAGCGGCGCGCGCTCTGGCCGGCGCGCCGCGGGACCGGCTGACGGAGGCGCAGCGCACGGTGCTTGATCGCGGCCTCGCGGAGTACGTTGCCGCCGAGCAGTTCAACGCCGATCGTCCGGAGTCGCACCTGAACCTCGGCCTGCTGTACGCGGCCCAGGAGCGCGTCGTCGAGGCCGAGGGGGCGCTGAAGGCGGCGCTCGAGGTGAACCCACGCTTCGCGCCGGCCTCGGTCAACCTCGCTGACCTTTACCGGGCCAGCGGCAGGGAGGCGGACGGCGAGCGGGTCCTGCGCCGGGCCCTCGAGCACGACGCCGCGAGCGCGGCCATCCGTCACGCCCTGGGCCTGCTCCTCGTGCGCCAGCGGCGCATGCCCGAGGCCGTGGCGGAGCTGGAAGCCGCCGCGCGCCTGGCGCCCGAGAACGCCCGCTACCGATACGTCTACGCGGTGGCGCTTCACGGGACGGGACGGGCGAAGCAGGCCAGGGAAGTGCTCGCTCGCGTGCTCGCCCGCCACCCGTACGACCGCGACACCCTCCTCGCGCTGACCACCTACGCGCGCGAGGAGGGCGATTCGCCCCAGGCGCTCACCTATGCCCGGCGCCTCGCCGAGCTCGAGCCGTCGAACACGGCGGTGCGGGAGCTCGTCGAGCGTCTCGAGGCGGGGGCACCAGTGGGACCAAAGTCCGATAGATGATCGCACGAGCGTCGTGCGAAAGAGGGGGTCGCGACGGGGGGCACCCTGCGTCCGTCCTAAGCGGTACCTTCCGGGCCGGTCGGGGAGAAGAATACGCTTCAACGGTGTTTATCGGTGCCTTTGCGGTGTCCGTCCTGGGATGTGCGACTGGCAGCAGCACCACGAAAGCCGTCGCACCGGGCGACCTCAAGAGCCTCGCCGGGGCATGGAGCGGGACGGTGGTCGGGACAGGGGGTAGGCCCATCCCCGGGGTCCGAGCGCGCGGGCGGGGTGCAGGTCCTGAGCGGAACGGGTCACGCCGATGCCGGTCCCTTCTCGTTCGAGTTCACGAGAAAGAAATGACCGTCTCGCTGAGTTGACCCGAAAGACGGGCGCGGCGGACTGCGCCTGTCCGAATCCCAGCGAAGAAAGGGAGAAAGGCGATGCCGACTCGACAGGGACGTTGTTTCCTGTTGGTTGCTTTGGGCGTGCTGCTGGCCATCGGGTTGGCCGGTACGGCGGCCCGCGCAACAAAAGCCGAACATCCTCATCATCTGGGGTGATGACATCGGCGTCCACAACGTCAGCCCGACGATCGCCGACCTGCTCAAGCAGCAGGGTTATACGACCGGCCAGTTCGGCAAGAACCACCTCGGCGACAACAACAAGCACCTGCCCACCGTGCACGGCTTCGACGAGTTCTACGGCAACCTCTACCACCTGAACGCCGAGGAGGAGCCGCAGACCTACTACTATCCGAAGGATCCGGCATTCCGGAAAAAGTATGGACCGCGGGGCGTGCTGCACAGCCGAGCCACGAGCGCCGACGACGCCACCGTGGACCCGAGATGGGGCCGGGTCGGCAAGCAGACGATTCGGGACACCGGCCCGCTCTCGGTCGGCCGCATGCCCACCATCGACCAGGAAATCTACACGCACGCCACGGCCTTCATCGACCGCGCCGTGAAGGACAAGAAGCCGTTCTTCGTCTGGTTCAAGAGCACCCGCATGCACGTCTGGACCCACCTGAAAAAAGAGTCCGTCGGCAAGACCGGCGTGGGCCTGTATGCCGACGGCATGGTCGAACACGACGCCATGGTCGGTGAGCTCCTGAAGAAGGTCGACGACCTCGGCATCGCCGCCAACACCATCGTGATGTACGGCACCGACAACGGCGCCGAGATCGTCTCGTGGCCGGACGGCGGCAACACGCCGTTCCACGGCGAGAAGGGCACGACGTGGGAAGGGGGGCACCGGGTGCCGCTGATGGTGCGCTGGCCCGGCG
>JBOHPM010000294.1:0-4605 GCA_050731715.1 Candidatus Rokuibacteriota bacterium | reverse complement strand
GCATGGCCGAGATGGAGCAGGCCATGCGCATCGCCGAGCAGGCCCTCGACCAGCTCCCGGGCGGGGCGATCCAGGTGGACTTTGCCGGCCGCCCCCTCGATCCCGCCGTGTACGTCGACCAGGGCAAACGGGGTAAGACGGAGGGGCTGCTCCTCATGCCGATTGCGCTGTCGCCCAACCTGCGCGGCTCCGAGCGGCCCGCCCACGAGCGGGTGAACGCGGACGACAAGCGGGTCGTGCTGCCCCCCAAGGAGACCACGTACGGCTCCATCGAGGGGCTGATGAACCACTTCATGCTGATCATGGACGGCTTCGGCATCCGCCCGCCGCGGGGTGAGGCCTACGCCGCCGTCGAGGGCGCCAACGGCGAGCTCGGATTCTACGTCGTCTCCGACGGCAGCGACCGTCCCTACCGGGTGCGTTGCCGGCCGCCGTGCCTGCCCCCACTGGCGGCCATGCATCGGATGATCGAAGGCCAGATGGTGGCCGACCTGATCCCCACCTTCGGCTCGGTGAACATGATCGGGGGCGAGCTGGACCGGTGAGCGTGACGGCGCCCGCCTTCTCTCCCGAGCAGCTTGCCGAAGTCAGGCGGCTGCAGGCCCTGTACCCGGAACGCCGGGGCGCCCTGCTGCCCGTGCTCCACATGGCCCAGGAGACCTTCGGCTACGTGTCCCCCGAGGTGGAGGTGTATGTGGCCGGGCTCTTCGACCTCAGCCCGGCCCACGTGCACGAGGTCGTGACGTTCTACACGCTCTACTTCCGGCAGCCGACGGGGCGCCACGTGATCTCCGTCTGTCACAACCTTTCCTGCCATCTTGCCGGCGCCCCCCGCATCCTGGCCCACGTCACGCGGCGACTGGGGGTCGACGTGGGGGAGACGACCGCGGACGGCCGGGTGACCCTGCTCAGCGTGGAATGTCTGTGCGCCTGTGAGCACGCCCCCATGATGCAGGTCGACGACCGTTACGAGTTCGACCTCACCCCCGAGCGCGTAGACCGGATTCTCATGAGGCTACGGTGAACGGCGAGAAGCTGCTGACGCGGAGCTTCGCCCGCGCCGACTCTCACACGCTGGCCGCCTATCGAGACGCCGGCGGCTACACGGCGTGGCCCCGGGCCCAGGGGATGGAACCGGCGGCCATCACCGAGGAGGTGAAGAAGTCCAATCTCCGTGGTCTGGGTGGCGCGGGCTTTCCCACCGGCGTCAAGTGGTCGTTCATTCCCAAGACCCACACCGGGCCCGTCTATCTCGTCATCAATGCCGACGAGGGCGAGCCGGGGACCTTCAAGGACCGGTACCTGCTGGAGCGCGATCCCCACGCGCTCATCGAAGGCATGCTCATCGCGGCGCGCGCCATCCGCTCCGCGACCGCCTTCGTGTACATCCGGGGCGAGTACGTGGAGCCGGGGCGCCGCTTCTCCAGCGCCGTGCGGGAAGCCTACGACACGGGCTATCTGGGGAAGGGCTTCGACGTGGTCGTCCACCGCGGGGCTGGCGCCTACATCTGCGGCGAGGAGACGGGCCTCATCTCGTCGCTCGAAGGCAAGAAGGGCTGGCCCAAGCTCAAGCCCCCGTTCCCGGCCATCAAGGGTGCCTTCGGGGCGCCGACCATCGTCAACAACGTGGAGACGATCTGCCATCTTCCCCACATCATCAACCGGAGCGGCGAATGGTTCGCCAGCCTGGGCACCAAGACCCAGGGCGGCACGCGCATGTACTCGGTGTCGGGCCGCGTCAGGCGGCCCGCGGTCTACGAGGCCTCGGTGGCCATCACGCTGCGGCAGCTCATCTACGACTTGGCCGGCGGCGTGACCGGCAACGGCCGGCTCAAGGCCGTCGTGCCCGGCGGCTCGTCGGCGGCCATCCTGCGGGCCGATGAGATCGACGTCACCATGGACGTGGACGGCCTCCGCGACGCGGGGACGATGGCCGGTTCGGCGGGCGTCATCGTGATGGATGAGACGGTGTCGATCCCCGAAGCGCTCATGGTGGTAGCCCGCTTCTACGCCCACGAAAGCTGCGGGCAGTGCACGCCCTGTCGGGAGTCCACCGGCTGGATCTACCGGATGACGGAGCGGATCGTGGAGGGCCGGGGCCGCAAGCAGGACCTCGACACCATCCTCGACGTGGCCCGCCGTGGCGCCGGCACCACCATCTGCGCCTTCTACGACGGCGCCGTGGGCCCCTACATCTCGTACATCGAGAAGTTCCGCGACGAGTTCGAAGCCCTGATCGCGAAATGACCGGAGTGACGACTCTCATCGGCCGATCAAACCACCTGCCAACGGTGATTGCGGCGGGGCATGGGCGTGGCGAAGCCCGGGTGCCCATGCCCTGTTCAATAATCAATGCCTAAACTCACGATCAACGGCCAACCCGTCGACGTCGCGCCCGGCACCAACCTGATCGAGGCCGCCCGCACGATCGGCGTCGAGATCCCGCACTACTGCTATCATCCCGGACTCTCGATCGCCGGGCAGTGCCGTCTGTGCGTGGTGGACCTCGAGAAGGCGCCGCGGCCCACCATCGCCTGCAACACCGTGGCTACCGAAGGCCTGGTGGTGCTGACCGAGACGCCACGCGTGCTGGAGACGCGGCGCTCCATCATGGAGTTCCACCTCATCAACCACCCGCTCGATTGCCCCGTGTGCGACCAGGCCGGCGAGTGTTGGCTGCAGATCTATTACATGAAGCACGGCCTCTACGATCCCCGCATGGTCGATGAGAAGGTGCACAAGCCCAAAGCCGTGCCGTTGGGTGAGCACGTCATGCTGGACGCCGAGCGCTGCATCCTTTGCTCGCGGTGCATCCGCTTCTGCGACGAGGTGACGGGCACGGGCGAGCTGGGGATTTTCGATCGGGGGGACCATTCCGAGGTGGGGCTATTCCCGGGACGGCCCCTCGCCAACAAGTACACCGGCAATCTCAACGACATCTGCCCGGTGGGTGCGCTCACCGATCGGGATTTCCGCTTCCGGGTCCGGGTCTGGTATCTCGACGCCACGAAGTCGATCTGCCCCGGGTGCGCGCGCGGCTGCAACATCGAGGTGCACACCAACCGTCGGCGACCCCACCACAACGAGGGCCGGCGGGTGGCGCGGCTCAAGCCACGCGTCAACGCCGCGGTGAACCGGTGGTGGATGTGCGACGCCGGCCGCTACGGCTTCGATTTCGTCGACGACCCGAGCCGACTGTCCACGCCGCTGAGCCGGGATCGCACGGGCCAGGTGCCCGTCACCTGGGCCGCGGCGGTGGCTGGCGTGGCCGACGCCGTGTCCCGCTGCGCTGCCGATCAGATCGCCGTGATCGCGTCGCCCCGGATGGCCAACGAAGATCTGTTCGCCCTGCGGCAGCTGCGGGAGCGACGCGGCATCGACCAGGTCGGCTTCCTGGTGCCCCCCCGCGTGCCCGGCGATGAGGATAGCCTGCTCATCCGGGCCGACAAGAATCCCAACACCCGGGGCGCCGAGCTGCTGGGGCTGCACGCCGACGTCCCGCCCATACTGCAGGCGGCGCGCGGTGGGCGGGTTCGCTGCCTGTGGGTGTTCGACCACGACCTCCTGGTCAGCGCCTGGCCCGAAGCCGAGGTGCGGGCGGCCTTGAGTGCCGTGCCGGTGCTCATCTGGAGCGGGACCAATGCCAACGCTACCAGCGCGCTGGCCCACTGGGTCCTGCCCTCGGCGGCCTGGGTGGAGCGGGACGGGACGTTCACGAATTTCCAGGGCCGGGTCCAGCGCTTCCGTGCCGCGGTGCCGCCGCTCGGGGAGGCGCGGCCGGACTGGGAGGTCATCGGCCAGGTGCTGGAGGCGCTGGGCGAGATCGTCGAGCCACGACGGGCCGAGCACTGGTTTCGGGCCCTCACCATCGCCGTCCCCGCCTTCGCCGGTCTCACGTACCAGAGCCTCGGTGATGTTGGGGTGCCGGTTCGAGCGCGGGCTGTGCCCGCGCAATTGACTCTGGGGGAGGCCTCCGCATGATCAGCGTCGTGGCCGATCTCGGTGTCGCCTTCGGACGCGTGGCCTTCGTGATGCTGTTCGTCCTCAACCTCGGCGGTCTGCTCACCTGGGTCGAGCGCAAGCAGTCGGCGATCATGCAGGATCGCATCGGGGCCAACCGGGCCTCGATCCTCGGAGTCCGGCTGATGGGGCTGTTCCATCCCCTGGCCGACGCCATCAAGATGCTGACCAAGGAAGATTTCCGGCCCGCCCGCGCGGATCGGCTGCTCTTCGAGCTGGCGCCCTTCGTATCGGTGTTCTTCGCCCTGGTCGCCTTCGGGGCCATCCCCTTCGGGGACGTCCTGCGCGTCGGGGGGCGCGAGATCCCCCTGCAGGCCGTCACGCTGAACGTGGGGATCCTCTACGTGTTCGGCATGCTCTCCCTGGGCGTGTACGGGGTCATGATGGCCGGCTGGGCCTCGGCCAACAACTTCGCCCTGCTGGGTGGCCAGCGGGCGGCCGCCCTGATGATCTCGGCTGAGATCGCCATCGGCGCCTCGATCATGGGGGTGATCATGGTGTACGGCTCCCTGAACATGCAGGAGATCGTGCGCGGGCAGGGCGAGCTGCTCGGAGGCGTCCTGCCCAAGTGGGGCCTGCTCACCC
>JBOHPM010000293.1:0-4710 GCA_050731715.1 Candidatus Rokuibacteriota bacterium | reverse complement strand
GGTGAGGCCGGCGTCGATGACGAGGGTGTGGCCGGTCACCCAGCGCGCCTCGTCGCTGGCCAGATAGACGGCGCCCCACCCGATGTCCCAGGCCGTGCCCTCGGTTCCCAGGGGCGAGGCGCGGCGGCGGCGCTCCCGGGCCTGCGGGCCCAGGCTCTCGACCATCGGGGTCCACACCTGCCCCGGCGCGATGGCGTTGACCCGAATGCCCTGGGGCCCGAGCTGGACGGCGACCGAGCGGACGAAGCCGATGACGCCGGCCTTGGCCGCCGCGTAGGCCGTGCGCCCGTGGCCCCGCAGAGCTGCCACTGACGACACGCAGATGATGCTGCCGCCGCCGCGCTTGACGAGGGCGGGGACGGCGGCCTGCGTCGCGAGCAGCATCGACTTGAGGTCGACCGTCATCACGCGGTCCCACTCGTCTTCGCCCGTCTCGAGCAGGTCCTTGCGCGACTCGATGCCGACGTTGTTGTGGAGGACGTCGAGGCCGCCCCACGTCTCCGTGGCCGCGGCGACCATGGCCCGGCAGTCTGCGGTCCGGGTGACGTCGGCGGCGAAGGCCCGAGCCTCGCCGCCGTCGCCGTGGATGAGCTTGACCGTCTCCTCGGCGCGGTCGGCCACCTGGTCCACGCACAGCACGCGGGCCCCCTCGCGAGCGAACAGGATGGCGCAGGCCTTGCCGTTGCCCAGACCAGGGCCGCGGGAGCCGGCCCCGGTCACGATGGCGACCTTGCCGTCGAGCCGCCCCGGCATCAGCCCATCAGCAGCTTGCCGGGCGTCTCTCGCCCCATCTGCTTGATCTGATCACGGGTGATGCCCTGACCGAGCAGGCCGGCCACCAGCATCGCGTAGCCGTCGGGCTGCGAGGGGTTGCCGGTCTGGCCGAGGTCCGTGGAGAGGACGAAGTGCTCGGCGCCCACTGCCCGGATGTGGTCGGCGGATTCCTTGTAGGTGACCTGGCGCCAGTGGCGCATCCACGACAAATGCGCGTTGGGTCCCATCAGCGGTCCCATCGCGCAGATCTCCAGCTTGGCGCCCATGGAGGCGGCCTTCTTCATCTGCTCGACGCTCATGTTGACGACGTCGAACTCGGCGTGGGTCACCACGATGCGGTCGCAGCCGGCGTCGCGGGCCGCCTCGATGACGGCCAGGGCCTCGGGGGGCGAGGCGTGGCCGGTGCAGACGATCAGCTTCTGCTGGGCGCAGACCTTCAGCACCTCACGCACCGTCGGCAGCGCCTTGCCATCGGCGCCCACGACCTTGACGCCTTCCGGCGCGTCCTTGAAGTGCTTGACGTGGTGGTCGGCGTCGAAGGTGGGAAGCCACACCAGGCGGCCATAGCCGCCCTGCATGCGCCACATCCACTGCACGGCGTCGGGGTTGATGCCGCCCACGGCCCCGTTGAGCACGATGCCGCCGAAGGCCTTGATGCCGGGATTGTGCTTGCGCAGCAGGAAGGCCCGGCCCGCGGTGGACACGACGTGGTTCTTGAGGACGATGCCTTCGGCCTTGCGCGCCATGTAGAGCGCCGCCGACTCCTCGTCGTCGATCGCGCGGCCGAAGACGTCGGGGGCCGAGTGCGAGTGGAAGTCGATCAGCCCTTCGATGGGGCTCACCGCGGGCGGCGGGGGCGGGAAGACCCGCACCTGGCCCGCGGCCGTGTCCGCCAGCGAGCCCAGCGCAGCCAGGCCGGCCACGCCGGCGGCCGCGGTCTTGATGAACTCCCGGCGGCCGGCGCCATCGACCGTCTCGGCGACGGGCGGGCGGTGTCCCCAGTAGTGGCCACAGCAATTGATGAATCGCCAACGCGGCAGCTGAAACGGCTTCATGGCTAGCCTCCTCTGATACGGTTCTGGTTACTTGAACGCGGAGTCGAGGCGGGCGTCGATGAGGTAGGGACCGCCGCTCGTGAGCCCTCGCGCCAGCGCGGCGCCCACGTCGGCCGCCTTTTCGACCTGCTCGCCCGGCACGCCCAGCGAGCGGGCCAAGCCCACGTGGTCGATGAGCGGCCGATCGAGGTCCATGCCGACGTAGTAATCGTCCTCGGCCGAAAAGCCCTTGAGGGCGTGGGTGCGCTGCTTGAGGATGCGGTAGGAGGCGTTGTTGAAGATCACGTAGACGACGGCCAGCGACTCGCGGGCCGCGGTCCACAGGGCCTGGCACGTGTACATCGCGCTGCCGTCGCCGACGAGCGCGATCACCGGACGCTCGGGCAGCGCCAGCTTCACGCCGAGCGCTGCCGGCAGCCCCCAGCCGATGCCGCCGCCGCGCAGGCCGAAGAAGCTCTTGGCGTCCTCGCAGCGGAAGAAGTGACGGAGCCCGGCGCCCGACGAAATCGTCTCGTCGATGATCGTGGCCCCGGCCGGCGTGGCCTGGGCCACGGCGTGGACCAGGGTCAGCGCGGGCATCGGGTTCTGACCGGCGCCTCGCTTGGCCTTCTGCTCCAGATCGGCCCGCTCCGCGGCGAACGCTTGCACCACCGCTTCCCGGCGCCTGGCGGCCTGCGGGTGTCCGGCCTTGCCGGTGAGGCGGCGGACCGCCTCGCTCAGCTCGGGCAATGTGGCCTTGGGATCGCCCTGGATGCCGACGGCCGCCGGGTAGTTCTTCCCGATCTCCCAGGGATCGACGTCGATGTGGATGACGTCGAGACCATGGGGCATCGGCTCTACGTCTGACGGCAGCGACAAGGTGAAGAGATCGCCGCCGATCGAGCACAGCAGGTCGTGGCGCATGAGAAACGCCCGGATCGGCGGGGCCAGGCGCGGGAACGATCCACTGTAGAGCGGGTGCGAGAAGGGGAAGCTGCACGTGGAGGCCACGCCCTCGGCGACGACCGGCGCCCCCAGCAGCTCGGCCAGCTCGACCAGCTCGGCGAGCGCGTCGGAGTGGGCGACGGCGTCGCCAGCCACCAGCAGGGGGCGCTCGGCCCGGACCAGCCGGCGGGCGGCATCCTCGATGGCCGCGCGGTCGCCGACGAGCCGCGGGGCCACCCGCGTGGAGGCGCCGAGGTCGATGTCGCGCTCGGCGTTGAGCACGTCCACCGGTAGCGAGAGGAACACGGGCCCGGTGGGATGGGCCAGCGCAGTCTTCACGGCGCGCCGCACGATGCGCGGCAGGTCCTCCAGGCGATGCGCCTCGGTCGACCACTTCACGTAGGGCCGCGCGACCGGCGGCAGATCCGACCAGAGGATCGGCTCGGTCACGGTGAAGCACTGGTCGTGCTGGCCGGCGGTGAGCAGCAGCGGGGAGCCGGCCTTGTAGGCATCGTAGAGCATGCCCATCGCGTTGCCCAGGCCGGGGGAGACGTGGACGTTGACGGCGGCCAGGCCACCGCTGGCCTGGGCGTAGCCGTCGGCCATCGCGATGGCTGGCGCCTCCTGGAGCGCGAGCACGTAGCGGATGTCGGCCTGACGGGCCAGACCATCCATGAGCGGCAGCTCGGTCGTGCCGGGATTGCCGAACATCACCGAGACGCCCTCGTCACGGAGGATTCTCAAGAACGCTTGTTTGCCGGAGATGAATGGCATAGTGGCGGCGATCATAAACCCCGCCGACCCTTGATTCCAGGGGGGCCCGGATGCGACCCTGTGCGACGTGCCCGCCCCGGAACCCCCGCTTCTCGTGCGCGCCGCGCGCCGTCAGCCCACCCCGGTAACGCCGGTGTGGCTCATGCGCCAGGCCGGCCGCTTCCTTCCCGAATATCGGGCGCTCCGCGCCCGCTACGGCTTCCTGGAGCTCTGCCGCAATCCGGCGGCGGCCGCGGAGGTGACGCTGTTGCCGATCGATCGGCTCGGCGTGGACGCGGCGATCCTGTTCGCCGACATCCTGTTGATCGTCGAGCCGCTCGGTGTGGGCCTCGAGTTCGCGAAGGGCGAGGGACCGGTGATCCATCGGCCCATCCGCACCGCGGCGCAGATCGAGCGACTGGCGCCGATCGACCCCGCCGCCGCTGTGCCCTTTGTCTTCGAGACGGTGCGTACCGTCGTGGGCGCGCTCGGGGGGCGGCTGCCCCTCATCGGCTTCGCCGGCGCGCCCTTCACGGTGGCCTCCTACCTCGTCGAGGGCGGGCCCTCGCGCGACTATCTGCACACCAAGCGGCTCATGGGCGAGGAGCCGGAGGCCTGGCACCGCCTCATGGACCTGCTCGCCCAGGCCACCGCGCGGTACCTCAACGGCCAGATCGCGGCGGGCGCCCAGGTCGTGCAGCTCTTCGACTCCTGGGTGGGCGCACTCGGCCCCAGCGATTACCGTGCGTTCGTGCAGCCGCACGTGCGGACCGTGATGAAGGCCCTCACGCCCGGCGTTCCGGTCATCCACTTCGGCACCGGGACGGCGGGGCTGCTCCTGCCGATGCGCGACGCCGGTGGTGACGTGATCGGCCTCGACTGGCGCGTCGACCTGGATGCCGCGTGGACGCTCCTGGGTTCCGACGTCGCCGTGCAGGGCAATCTGGACCCGGCTGCGCTGCTCAGCCCGCCCCGCGTGTTCCGGGAAGGCGTGCGCGACATCCTGAACCGTGCCGGCGGGCGGCCGGGACACATCTTCAACCTCGGTCATGGCGTCTTGCCCCAGACGCCAGTGGACCACGCCCGCGCCCTCGTCGACATGGTCCACGCGATGAGCGCAAAATGAACAATCGGTCAAGGGGAGCGCAGCCACCCCCACCTGGAGCAAGCCACCCACGACCCGAGCCGGGCTGGCGGCCCCCGC